>JBKQRF010000181.1:0-17594 GCA_052144055.1 Candidatus Limnocylindrales bacterium | reverse complement strand
TGTCGTCGGTTCCTACTCCAACGACGCGAGGATGACGCGGTGGCCGTTCTCGTTCTCGGCCACCTGCGTTGTGACACCACGCTATGGGACGTGACCGGCTGGGCCCCTCGACACGGGACCGGTCAGAGACAGAGGACCGGGGCCGCTCCCCTGAGAGCAGCCCCGGTCGTCCAGCAGGAAAGGAGGGAGAAAACCTGACCCAGCATGGGGCACGGCCGTTTCCCGCGTCGTGAGTCAGAGGTCCCATCGGCCAGCCGTCGGAGGTCCTCTTGCCGCGGCTCGCACGCGCCGAGAGCAAGATGGCGGCGGCGCGGCCGCTGAACCTACGGGGCGCTGGCCTACAGACGAACGGTGCAGCCGGTCCGGAGTGGAGCAGGACCGTAGGGTCACAGCCCCCGTCCATGTCGACGGCCTACCGTCGCGCCTATGGTGGCGCGGGCACGGGTGGTGGCGCGGGCACGGCGCTCAGACCTTCGGCCGCCCAGGCCCGCGGACTAAGGGTCCCGAGAAGGACGTCACTGAGCACACCTGCTGCTGACCTAGCCGAGAGCCGGACACGTCGAGAAACCGAGGAACAACGGATGCTCTACTAGGGCTGGGGGTTCGGATCGGGAGGCTGGCTGAGCGTGGCGCTTGGCCTGCTCCTCTGGCTGCTCGCTATCGGCCTGTTCGTCGGGCTCCTCGTGCGGGTTATGCGCGGGCCACGCCGCGGGTACTGGATGCAGGGTCAGCATCCTGCCGACCCCGAGCAACTGCTCCGCGCGCGATTCGCCCGCGGCGAGATCGGAGCCGACGAGTTCCAGCAGCGCCTCGACGTCCTGCGCCGCACCGGCCCGCCGCCACGGAAGTGAGACGGGGCGAGCCTCACTGGGCAGATCCGCTGCGGGCGCGCGATCCACGCGGGCCCGATCCATCGGTTCGACCGGGGGGTCGGTCGGTCAGGCGCGGCGGTTCGTCCTAGGTGTTGCCCAAGCTCGATGCGCCCGGCCCGTGGCATAGTGGCGCCTCACGCCCCGAGAGATGAGAGAAGGAGACAAGGTTGCCATCCCGGACGGTCGCCGTCATCGGCGCAGGGAATATCGGCAGCACTCTCGCCCGCAAGTGGGTCGGCGCGGGTCACCGGGTGATGCTCGGTGTACGCGATCCGGCTGGACCACGGGCGAGCGGGCTCGTGCACGAGCTCGGCGGGGCCGTCTCCGCTACCTCCGTCGCGGAGGCCGCGGCGACCGGCGGGGTCGTCGTGTTCGCCATCCCCGGCAACGCCATGGCGGCCACGGTGGAGGGGCTCCGGCGCCCCCTTCGCGGCAAGGTCGTGATCGACGCGACCGGACCGGCGCACAGTCTCGCCCTTATCGCCAAGGCCGCCCCGACGGCGTCCGGCCTGTACCGCGCCTTCAACTCGCTCGGCTGGGAGATCCTCGCCGACCCGGTCGTCGGGGGCACCGTGGCGGACATGTTCTTCGCCGGGCCCGACGGAGCGGGGCGCGCGACGGTCGCGGGCCTGATCGCCGACGTCGGTCTGCGGCCCGTCTGGCTTGGGGGCCTGGAGCGCGCTGACCTCGCCGATGCGCTCGGGGTCCTCTGGTTCGCGCTGGTCTTGGACCAAGCCAGGGGCCGCCGCGTGGCCCTCAAGATGATCGGCGCCTGAGCGCTCGGAGGATCGCCCCAACCGGGTCCGCTCCGACACCCATCCTGGCTCCGGCTGGCTAGTTTGAGCGGCTTTGTCGCAGGGCGTATCAGACGGCCGGGCGCACGACACCTCGATCGTTACGGTCCAAGACGGCCGCAGGGGAGCACTGCGCGGCGGGCCCAAGATCGCCGCGATGACCCCGCTCGCCGCGTTCGGGCGCTGGCGGTCGGCGCTATGGTGCTCGTTCGCGCCCTCGAGTCACGCCACCACTAGGCGTTCTCACCCTGGCCGGGGCGTATCTCGCCTCGTCTGCACCAGGCTTCCTGGTAACCGCCTGGCCCTTCGGTGTGGTGGAGCAGGTCTGGAGCGTTGGGGGCTCCCCGTTGATCGTCGCGCAGCCGCACCCGCCCCTGACCCCTGTTGCGACGGTGCGCGGCCGACCGCACGCCCGGCCGGGCCGCTGTGGCCACGTGCCGAAGGATCGGGAAGGCACTCGCCCAGGCGGAGTGACCCTCACTTCTCTATGGGCACGCCCACCATCGATCCCCATTCGGTCCACGAGCCGTCGTAGTTGCGGACACGGGGGTAGCCCAGTAGTTCGTGGAGCACGAACCAGGTGTGGCTGGAGCGTTCGCCGATGCGGCAGTACGTAACGATGTCTCGTTCGGGCGTGATCCCCTTCGAGCGGTAGAGCTCGCGCAGTTCGTCTGGCGCCCTGAAGCGGCCGTCGTCGGCCACCGCCTGCGACCATGGGATCGATGCGGCACCCGGGATATGGCCGCCCCGCTGGGCCGTCTCGCTCATGCCGGGCGGTGCAATCACCTCGCCCGTGTACTCGGCCGGTGAGCGCACGTCCACGAGGGCGAGCCCCGGATCGCCCAACCGCGGCAGGATGTCGGCGCGGAACGCGCGCAGGCCAAAGGAGCGCTCGGGGAGTCGGATGCCGGTCTCCGGATACGTCGGGACGTCGGTGGTGATCGGGTAGCCGTGGTCGAGCCAGTAGCGGCGACCGCCGTCGAGCAGGCTGACCCGAAACCAGCCAAAAAGCTTGAGCTGCCAGTACGCCCAGGCGGCGAACCAGTCGTTGTTGTCGCCGTAGAGCACCACGCGCGTGGCCGGCCCGACACCCGACGCGCTCAGGAGCTTGGCAATCTCTTCCCGCGACGCCAGATCGCGGCGGACCTGGTCCGTCAGCTGCGTCGTCCAGTCCCAGGCCACGGCGCCCGGGAGGTGCGCCTGCTGGTACGCCGTGGTGTCGACGTCGACCTCCACGAAGCGGATGTCGCGGTCGTCGAGGTGCGCCTTGGCCCACTCCGGCGACACGAGCGCCCGGGTGGCCGGTGCGGTGGGGACGCTCACCGTGATCCTCCTACTCTGGGGCACCCCGCCTGAGGGCGGCGGGGTCGCTTCGCCGCAGCCGCATGATGGTCCCCGGAAACACGAAAGCCGCGGTCGTCTCCGACTGTGGCCGCGCGCCTGCGATGCGTTGCTGCTAATCAGCGCGGCGCGTCAGGCGTCGTCCCGGGGACGGAGGGCCGCATCCAACCGCGCACGCGTGGGGGTGTGGCCCATCAGGAGCCGAACCTTGCCATACGGCGAGAAGACGCGCAAGAGAGCAGCGCGCCTGCGGCTCACGCGGCGAGACCACCGCGCTCCGATGCCGCCAACCCTCCGGCCACCAGACAGAGGTGCTCGTCGTGCCAGGGGTCGAAGGGGTCAGAAGGCGCCCGATGCGGGTCAGGCAGCGTCAGATGTCCTCGAACGCTGCGAGCTGCCCTGACCCCTCCCGGCAGGCGATTCCTGCCGGAGCAGCGGCCGCATGACGAGGACGAAGCTCATCGCGACGACGAAATGGTGATGTGCGGTTGATCAGCTCGACCCCGCCGGGGCAGCGGCAGAGCAGTGATCCGCGCTCAGCGCGAGTCGAGCGTGACCCGACTGGCACCACCGGTGATCTCGATCTCGCACCGGGCGGGAGCTGCCCCTGCGCCCGGCGTCTCGAGGAACAGGTTGCCGGCGCCCTTGCCGCGCTGGTCGTCGAGGACGGTCTGGGCGGCTGCACCCGTCACGGTGAGGCGAGCCGCGACACGCGAGGGACGGTGCATGGCGACGGCGCTCATGCCACCGGTCACCCGAATGGGAACCACGCCCGTCGGCCGCGGCAGTGTGAGGTCGATCTTGCTCGCGCGACATGCGAGTTCGAACGAGCGCAGATCGACCAGTCCGAGATCGGCCGACGGCGCGAAATGCAGCTGCGTTTCTCGGGAGATCGTCGGCGCGACCGGCCTTATCTTGCCCAGTGTCACCGATCGCCTCGATCTCGCGCCCGCGCCGGCGGGACGCGCGCTGCGGCTCCGCATTCGCCGCGGGTCGGATCTGGGTCCTGTGGGAGCGCGGCCGGCGGTCGGGCGCAATGTCAGTGCAGCTGGCGCTCCCAGTCGGTCGGCACCCGACCAGCCGGTCCTGGCACCGGCGGGTCGAGGGGATGGTGTTGCGGAGGCGTCAGAGTGGGGCCCTCCTCGTATCGTTCTTTCGCGTAATCCCAGAACCAGTCTTCATCCGGCTCGTAACTGCGGACCACCGCATGCCCGTAGTCCGCGGCGTGGCGGCTCGCATGCTGCGCAGGCGACGCGTCACAGCAACCGATGTGGCCGCAGCACGCGCACCGCCGTAGATGGAACCACCAGCCGCCGGCCACTAGGCACTCGACGCACCCCGGCCCGCTCGGCGGCACCGTTGGGTCAATAGCACTTTCACCGGGCATCGATCCCCCCTCTTTGTACTCGACGAGCCTCGTCGCGCTCACCCCTCGACTGAGCGAGTCTGGCGGCACGGTGGTCACGCCGCGCCGCGCGAGGCGGCTAGCCGGGCGTGGCGGCAGCCGCCAGCATGTCGGCATATCTCGCGAGCGCCGCTGCAGCCTTGGTGAGGGGCCCCATCACGTTCGGCGCGCAGGCGGCCGTACAGCGCACGGCGAAGGCCGCCGCGTCACGGAGCCGCTCCTCCATGAGCACCCACGCCGCATCGCGGTGTGGCAGGAGATAGTCGACCTCGTAGAAGAGCTCGAACGTGGGACCCGCCGTCACATCGGGATGATCGAGGCCGATGGGCAGGCTGCTGATCACCGTCCCAAGCGGCTTGACTGCCGAGTACATAAGCCCAACCGCGACATCCGCCAGCACGCCGAGCTGCGCCTCCGACTCGTCCGTGTGCGCGAAGTAGCGCGACAGCACCTGGAGCAGGACCTCGTTCACGACGTTAAGAAGGTCCATCGCCCGTGCGGTGCCCGGATCGGTGATCGTGGGGAGCATCGGACCGTGCGTGGACGGGCGGACCCGCGCCGCGGCGACCGGGCGTGCGGGCTCGAAGCCGGGCTCCTTCCGTCCGAACTCGGTGAGTTCATCGAGGATGCCGAGCAGGCGACCGAAGTGTGCATCGCGCCACTCCCCGCGGGCTCCCTCGCCCTGCTCGACGATCGTATCGATCGCGCGCCGCGCGCTCGGCAGGTCTACGACAGCCACGAGCTCGGGCCAGCGAAAGTGCTCCTCCGTGGCTTGGGCGTTGGGTTGGCCCACGAACAGACGCTCGGGACCGAGCCGCTCGGCGAGGTGGTCGAGGCCAACCTCGACCGATCGGTAGAGCTGGCCGATGGTCTCGAACTCCTGGAGGTGCGGCGCGATCTCATCCTCTTTGTCATGCGCCATGGGTGTCGCCCGCTCGAGCGCTTCGAACCCTTCCGCATCGTCGAACGCCATGCCCTGAGGTCGCTCGAGGTAGGCGAAGTGGCGGAGGGCCGTCTCGCCGAACGGGAGTAGGTCGACCCGCACGCCGGCCGGGAAGAGGTAGGGCGGAACTGGGAAGTTGGGCCGAGCCAGCCGCGGCGCCGCGCCGACTGCGGTCAGCAGGTTCTGGACGAGCGCGAGGTGGAGCATCTCCTGCTCGGCGATCCCGAACAGCGTCTTGCGCCACCGCTGCGTCGCGGCGGCGCCGGCCGCCGAGAGTCCTTCGGCCTCTCCCTGCTTGAGCGAGAACGCCGCGTGCAGGTACTGCAGCATGATGAGATGCTCGAGTTCGGCTGCCTTACCGAGCGTGTAGATGAGCGCCTCGCGATGCTCAAGTTGGATCGGGTGCCCTTCCCTGAGGCCCCCGCGAAGCGCGAGCACGTGAGCGAGCGGGCCGCTCGGACCCGTAGACTCCTGGTCGGTCATGTCCACCCCCATGTGAGCCCGAGACCCCTGCCAGGCTTGGACCTCCTGACGTGACATCCGGTCCGGCAAGCTTAGCGATCGGGGTGGCCGACCGGTCAAGTGGCTGGGGACGGGGTGACGTTCTACTTCAAGGACCCCGGACCGGGGTGTGGTCACCGCCCTCGAGATGGTGGCGGGCGTAACCGAGGCCGGGTTGCCGCCGGCGCACGTCTGCTTGCACGCCGGACCGGTGATCTTCCAGGAGGGCGACTAGTACGGCCAGCCGGTAAACGTCGCCTCGCGGGTCGCCGAGTGCGCTCGATCCGGCGTGGTGCTGGTCAGCTAGGAGGTCGTCGACGCCTTGGGCGGAGCAGCGGTCGCCTTCCGGGAGATCGGCCCGGTTGAGCTCATGCGCGTGTCCCGCGCCATGCGCCTGCACGCCGCACACCAGCCCGGCTGAACAGGGCGGACTGCCCGCGACCAGACACAAGTACGCGACTCGGGCGCCACCCATACGCCCGCTGACGGTGACTGCCATGCGCACGACGCGGCGGGCACGATACCGACGACCTGGTCGACGCAAACGCGCGCCGCCAACCAGAGCCGAGCGTCACTTTGGTCTCGCCGACTTCACACCGCGATCTGGCTGTAGGTAGATGCGGAACCGGACGGTGTGCAGGCCAAAGAGGGTGCCCACGGCGGCGCGGCGGGCGGTCTCCGAGCGGTCCGGCCGCGGGCCGTTGGCCTGCGCGACGGCGGCCCTGCCGGTTGCTAAGCGCAGGCCGAGGGCGGCCGCCGCCAGAGCAGCAATGAACTCGAGCCACAGCAGCGCCGCCGGGCCACGCCGCAGGCGGCTCGGGGTACCGGCGGCGATCATCGCGGCATCGCGGACGGCTAGCCCGACGCAGACGCCCTCGGTGACGATGGCTCCCCGCCGACCCAGCTGTCGGATGGCCAGCTGCGTCAGCGGGAAGCCAGCCCCGCTCAGCCCAAGTACGAGCCGCCCGAGTTTCGGGGGCACCGGTTCGCCTCCGCTAGCGCATCGGACGCGACTCGATGGTCGAGCGGCCGGACGGCTGCGGCAAGAGCCAAAGCGACCGCGCTGGTGATGCGCGGCGCTGAGGCGCGGTTTCAGAGCACCGGCCCGGCTTCGCTCTATCCTTCGCGTTCGGCGCACCACTGACAGACCGCCAGCGGCCTCTGGTCAAGGTGCACGCAGGAGGCATCGGGGAAGCGCGTGCCCTCCGGCTGTTCCAGATTGAGGACCAGCACCGCAGGGCCGCGCGAGACCTGCACGATGGTCTCGACCCGCGCTGCCACGAGCGGGTGGTTGGGCTCCAGCGAGGCGTGATAGAGCACCTCGTCGCCGGGACGGAAGAGGCGGCCGTCGGCCGTGCGCAGTTCGCGCCGCCGCTGCGAGGCCCGCGGCGCGGCGGAATCGGGGGTGGCTGCCTCAGTGGTCACGGCGTGAGTGTGGCGCGTAGGGTGGCCAGCCGGCTGTCTAAGGTCGCCCGGCGCGCCCGGATGCGGTCGAGCCGACGGGTCTGGCGCACCTCTTTGCGGGTGACGGCCTTGATGCGCCGCTCGAGGCGCTTCGTCCGACGGGCGAGCTTCGCCGGGCTCTCCGAACGCGGGGCCTTCTTGGCAGCCATGGTGATCCACTCCTCCCCGGGCGCGCATCTCCCCTCGCGTCCAGCAACCGTCGCTCGCCGCAGGACTCAGGCGGCGGGTCCGCACCGATCAGATGGCTGATGGTATGTCCCGGCGAGGCCGGCGTCGATCCCTGGCACGTGAACATGCACCGAGGGTCGCATCGACCTGTCGACGCCGCGGACTGGTTCCCTGCTAGCTGCCCGTCTCCGCCACCCCAGCCGCCGCTGCACGCCAGCGTGACCCAGACGCGAGAATGCCCCCATCGCACTGGAGTGCTGTGCCGGACAGAAGTGGGAGGCCCTGGAGAGGCGCGCAACCAGAGCGCTCCGCGGCCCTCGTCCTTCCGTGTCGTGGGCATGCTCGGTCATCCGCGGATGGATCCCATCGGGACTACCTGCGGCTGGCGCACGGCAACGAGCTGGCGCTCCCGACGGAAACGGTGACCGTCGCCCTCCGCCTGGTGCTGCGCGATCGGGGAGTGGCTAGCGCGGCCGTGCCCAGAACCGCTCATCCCTGAGCGGGGCGCGGCCACCGCAGTCAGCGACCGAGCGCGGCGCCCTCGACACACGCGCCGACCACACCCAGCTCCCCCAGCCGGCGAAATGTCGCCCGGCGGTGCACCGTCCAGGCCACCACCTCGAGGCCCAGCGCCCGAGCCCGCTCGACAGCGGGACGGTCGATGGCCCTCCACTCGGCAGCGACCCCTGCGCAGCCAAGCTCGTGGGCCAGGGCCAGCGTGGCGGGCTGCATCTCGTCGGCGTTGAGCCAGCAGCGCCACGTGGGAGCGAGGGCGCGGACGTTTGCGAGGGCGGCTGGCTCGAACGAGGAGATTGCCGCGGCGGCCAGGTCAGGCCCTCGGGCTTCCCGAATCAGCTCGACGGCGGCCATGCCCAGGTCCTCCTTCAATTCGATGTCGAGGAACACCGGCGCCCGTGCTGCGCTCAGGACCGCTGCCAGGGTCGGCACGCCGAGGGGGGCGAGCTCCGTTGCGGTCAGCTCGGCGGCCCGTTCGGGACGTCCCTGCACGCGCGCGAGCGTCGCATCGTGGAGCACGATGGGGATTCCGTCGCGAGACCGGCGCACATCGAACTCGAGGCCGTCGCAGTCCGGCATCGCGAGTGCGGCGCGGAAGGCCGCGAGGCTGTTCTCAGGCAGCCGGCGATGCTCGCCCCGGTGCGCGAGGCGCAGCGGCAAGGGTCGATGACGGGGGTGACTTCCCAGGCCTCCAGGAGTTTCCTCAGGAACTGCAGGCGCTCTGCGCGTCGTTTCGACGCCACGAGGGACCCGCTGACTTAAGAACCGCGCTCGCAGAGCCGCCCTGAGCGGCTGCGCCGCGGGTCCAGGCCATCGGGTGCCGCTTCCTCCAACGGGGACAAACGACACCGTGGACGCCGTCACTTTGGCCGACTTACGGGCACTCGCCGAGGCGCAGGCGGTCCTCGATCTCGTCGAGGCACGGCAGGACATCGGCGATGGACTCGACGACGTAGTGGGCGCCGCGGCGCCGCAGCATGTCGTCGGCGTCCGCGACCCGGCGTCGCTGTTCGTCGGGATCGAGCGCGGCGAAGTCGGCTTCAGTCAGCCCCACGTAGTTGCCGGTCCGCGAGAGCCCGATTGCCCAGGTCCCAGCGTTGATGCCTTCGTCCACGTCGACTAGGGTGTCGCCGATCTTGACCACCGCAGCCGGGGGAAACACCCGCAAGAGCTCCATGTTTCGCAGCACCATCCAGGGTTCCGGCCGCCCGGCTGGCACCTCGTCGGCGCAGACCGTGGCGTCGGGCTCGTAGCCCTGTCGCGCGGCTTCGCGGGCGGCGATCGCGGCAGACGCGCTCGTGTACCCGGTCGTGGAGCCGATCCGGTAGCCACGCCGCCGCATCTCGACAACTGTCTCGACGGTCCCCCGGATCAGGCCGGCATAGGCGGCCATCGCGGCCTCCTGCATCGGCTTGAACTCCTCGAAGAGCGCCAGGACGTCCGCTTCCTCGCACTCACTGCCGTAAACGCGCCGCCATTGCGCTGCTACGTCCGGATCGCGAGAGATCGCCCGAATGTGGTCCAGCTTGAAGAGGCCCATGGGTCGCCTGGCCTGAGCCATCGAGATCTCGATCCCGTGCGCGCGGAACAGGTCGACAAACACGACCGCCGGTGCGAATACGCCGTGGTCCTGTGTCGTGCCAGCCCAGTCGAGGATGACTGCCTGGAGGGGGCCGCGATACTCGGACCGGTACGTGAACCGCCCACGGGTGGGGGTCGGGTCGGCGCTGGTGGACCGTGAGGTCATGGCTAGCTCCTGCTTTGGACGGCGAGGTCAACCGGCCTGGATGGCGGCCGGGTCTGTGGAGGATCTGGCGAGGGCGCGCTCGAGGGAGGCACCGAACCCGCGCAGCACGTCCGCATCGAGCGCCCCGAGGGCGCAGACGCGGAAGCTCGATTGGGCAGCCTCCCCGAGGCCCGCGTAGATGACGTAGCCGTCCTCCCGAAGCGTATCGTGCAGCCACGCGTACGAGATCCCGGCGGGGAGGGGGATGCTGCGCACGGAAGCCGAGCGGTGGTCGGGAGCGACGGAAGGCTCCAATCCCAGGCGGGCGAGCTCCTCATCCAGCACGCCGATCCGCTCACGGTACTGTCGACGCCGGGCGGCAACGCCCTCGTCTGCGAGCTCGTCCAGAGCGGCCTCGAGCCCGTAGATCGCCGGGATTGCGGGGGTGAACGGGACGCTGCCGCGAGCCTGCCCGCGCAGGTAGTTGGGGACGTCGAAGTACAGCGAACGCGGAGTCACCTGCTCTGCCCGCTCGCTCGCCCGGGGGCTCACCAGCAGGAAGGCGACGCCCGGCAACCCGTGCAGACACTTGTTCGACGTCCCCGCGACCACGTCAATGCCAAAGCCGGTCAGTCGCAGCTCCTCGGCGCCGAGCGAGCTGATCGCGTCCACCAGCGTCATCGCGTGATGGGCAGCTGCCACGGCTGCGATCTCGTGCACCGGGTTCAGCAGGCCGGTCGTGGTCTCGTGATGCACCACGGCCACCGTGTCGATCGCCGAGTCGGACGCCAACGCGGCGTCGACCTGCGCGACGTCGATCGGGATCGTGTCCGGAGCGCGGACTTCCACCGTCTCGATGCCCAGGCGCGCAGCGATCGTCGCGATCCGGTCGCCATACGTCCCGTTCCGGCACACGAGGAGCCGCTGGCCTGGGCCAACGAACGCGCCGGTCATCGCTTCCATGGCGGCTGTCCCGCTTCCGGCCAGCAGAACGGCCCCCCAGTCGGCGGTCACCCCGGCGGTCGCCAGGAGCTTCCGCCGGACGCGGTCGAAGAGTTCAGCGTACTCGGGCTCGCGATGGCACAGGTCCGGCCCGCCGACAGCACGATGGATGCGGTCGGTGACAACTGCCGGTCCTGGGTTGAGCAACACCCGCTCGCGGTGGCTGCGACGTGAGGCATACCGCTGGGCGTCGAGCGCCCCGAATTCCCCCGGCTCCACGATCGTGTCGGGTTGCGCCCGGGCCAGCGCTCTTCGCATGTCGGAGTCGCGGGCCGCGAGGCCCACGATCGCGCCGGCGCCAGCTCGGGCCGCGGCGGCGAGAACCCCAGGGCTGGCCCCAAGCACGCCCAGGTTGCGCACATCGTCCAGACCTGCCTCGACGAGCGCGGCAAACAGGCCTGCCGGCGCCCCATCGAGGTGCCCGAAGGCAACCACGTCGGCGGCGGCGATCTCGTCGACCCGACAGCGACGGTCATCGGCCTGCACCAGCGCGACGCGAGCGCCGTCGAAGCGGGCCAGTTCGAGACCGGGTTTCAGCGCGGTCAGCATGGCCTCCGGGAGGTCGCCTCCCACGAAGGTCCATGCCCCTATGGCGCGCGCGGTCGCCCATCGAGCAGCGGTCCCCGCCGAGTCCGCGTACGGCACGATCCGATCCTCCTGACAAGCACGCGCGCGCCGGCACTCGACCCAGCCGTCGCCCCGCGGTGATGGTCCTTGCCACCCGTTTACGCGTCGTTACGGAGCCGATAACAGGAGGCTAACTCCGGCGCGCGACCATCCGCCTAGACCGCGCGGGGTCGCGCCAGAACCCTGCACGAACGATAGGAGGCGACGTGGAGCCACTGCTCGTCGCGACACTGAACCTGCGAGCTATCTTTGATCGCTGGGACGAGCGGCTGCCGCTCCTGCTCGCGGACATGGCGGCGCTGCAGCCCGACCTGCTGGGCCTCCAAGAGGTCGTGTACCCGGTGCAGCAGGACCGTCTGCTGGCGGCGGCTGGCGCGGGCGAGTATGAAGTCGTGCGCGGATGGGCCGGGCGGCCAGAGTTCGGGAACAGCCTGCTCGTCCGGCGGCCGCTCGCCGTCGAACACGTCGACCGCTTCGAGCTCGGACTCGAGCGGGCCGCGCAGTGCGCGTTTGTCGCGCGGCCTGGCGGGCCGCGGGTCGTGTTCTGCGTGACGCACCTGCACCACCCGCCGGACGCCCATAGCGCGCGGCTCGACCAGGTGGAGCGCCTGCTCGCGTGGCCTGCCCTCGTCGGTTCCGACGCGCTGTCGATCGTCGTCGGCGATTTCAACGCGGACCCGGCCGAGCCCGCGTATTCGCGGATGGTCGAGGCCGGCTTCCGATCCGCCTTCCGGGAGGCCAATGGAACCGAACCTCGCGTGACCTGGCCTTCCGGGCTTGTGGCGCCGGCCATTGATACGGACGGCGAGCCGGACTGCCTGGACTACATCTGGCTGCGAGGCGACGCCCGTGTCGCGTCGGCGCGACTCGTCTTTGACCGACCCGCGGTGGGTGACCCGGGTCTGTATCCCTCCGACCACTTCGGGATGGCCGCACGAGTGAACGTGCTCTGACGGCGATGGCCACAGAAGTTCACGGTCCCGAAACACGGGACTAACGATCTGCCGTGAGGCTATCGGTGGTCGGCCGTCGTCCCCCGGTCGGCCCAACCGGTGACGGTTGCCTCGACTGCTGGGGCCATCGGAAAGGCTCCGATGCGCCGACTCGTGCCGAACCTGAGGAGGGGTTCCCGTGGCGAACGACCCACTGCTAGCGCGCATCGACGAACTCGGCAGCGCATTTGCGACCGGTCAGCTCGGACGGCGGCAGTTCATGAAGACACTGCTCGGCTTGGGCCTGGGCCTGCCCGCCGTCGGCGCGATCGTCGCAGCCTGCAGCGCCGCTGCCACAGCGTCCCCGGCCGCCGCCGGCGCAGCAGCCGCCTCTGCCGCGGCCGCGGCTGCCGCACCCGCGGCCTCTGGCTTCGACATGAACGCTCTCGTGGCGGCTGCCAAGCGCGAAGGCAGTATCTACCAGACGGGCATCCCGCCCGAATGGGTCAACTATCAAGCGATCTTCAATCTGTGGCAGCAGGACTACGGGATTCCCATCAACGGTACGGCCACCGAAGGCGAGTACAGCTCAGGCCAGGAGCTCGACTCGATCAAGAACACTGGCAAGCCGGACGTCGGCGACGTGGGGATCGCGTTCGCTGTGCAGGCCAAGCAGCAAGGACTCTCTGCGCCCTACAAGAACTCCCACTGGGCGGACATTCCCGACACGGCTAAGGACGCCGACGGCTACTGGTGCTGCAACTACTGGGGTGCCCAGGCGTTCGCCATCAACACGGACGCGGTCAAGATCCCGATCAACGACTGGAACGACCTGCTCGATCCCTCGCTCAAGAGCGCGGTGGGCATCGACGGTGACCCGACCAAGGCGAACGACTCCTTCTTTGCGGTGTGGTCGGCGGCCCTGGCCAACGGCGGCGGCGTGGATAACATCGGGCCCGGCGTCGACTTCATGAACAAGCTCTATCAGTCGGGCAACCTCACCGCCGCCCGGGCCAGCGACGCGAACATCATCGCCGGCGAGGTGAAGGTGGCCATCAAGTGGGACTACCTGGGCCTTGCCGTCCGCGACAAGGCCAACGGGTCGCCCAACATCAAGGTCACGATCCCCGCCAGCGGATCGCTTGCCAGCCCCTACGCGGACATCGTGGCCGCGAAGGCGCCCCATCCGAACGCCGCTCGCCTCTGGCAGGAGCTCATCTACAGCGACGCTGCCCAGCTTCTGTTCCTCGGCGGCTACGCCCACCCCATCCGCTACGCTTCGCTCAACGCGGCCGGGAAGATCCCGGCCGACCTGGCGGCCAAGCTGCCACCCTCCAACCTGTACACCAAGGTTCAGCTCGTCACCGACATCACCAAGATCACGGCCGCCCAGACCGCCCTCGCGGCCGCTTGGAAGATCGTCGTCAACGCGTCTTAGCGGAACGCCGTCCTCGGGAGCGTGTTCGTGAGCTCCATGAAAGCCGCACGCCCCACGGGCAAGCCCACCGCGGCCGGGAGCCGCGGTGGGCTTGCCATCCTCGCCCTGCTGCCCTTCGCCGCCTTAGTCGGGCTCTTTCTGTTGCTGCCGACCGCCTCGCTGATCTGGGGCAGCGTGCACAACGGCCGCACGGGCCAGTTCACCATCGCTAACTACTCCTATCTCGCGCACCCGCTCGACCTTGTGCCGTTTGCCAACTCCGTCGAGCTCTCGCTAGCGTCGACGGCGCTGGGGGGCCTCGTCGGGCTGCTGATCGCTCAGGCCATCGTGTCGTCCCGCCAGCCGGTCGTCCAAGAGATCGCGACGACCTTCAGCAGCGTGGCCGCGAACTTCGCGGGCGTGCCGTTGGCGTTCGCCTTCATCGCGACGCTCGGCGCGAACGGGCTGCTCACGCGGGTCCTGCTCGGCGCGGGGGTCGACCTCTACAGCAACGGGTTCAAGCTCTACTCGGTCTTGGGCCTGACGATCGTGTACGCGTACTGGGAGATCCCCCTGATGGTGCTCGTCATGCTGCCGCCGCTCCAGGCGATGAAGCCCGCATGGCGCGAGGCCGCGGAGATCCTGGGAGCCAGCCGGTGGCGTTACCTGCGCGCGGTCGCCATCCCGATCCTCGCGACCCCGGTGATCTCCTCACTCCTGCTCCTCTACGCCAACGCCTTCGGCGCGTACGCCACGGCGTACGGGCTGACGACCGGATTCGTCTCGCTCGTGCCGATCGAGATTTCCAACCTCGTCAGCGGCGATATCAACTTCGACCCGGGTCAGGCAGATGCCTTGGCGATCGGCCTCGCGGCCATCATGGCCGTCTGCATCGGCGGCAGGGCGCTACTCGAGCGCCGCTCGGCCCGCTGGCTCGCGCGGTGAGGCGGCTGGGATGAGCGGAGGCTCGATCACAGGCGAGGCGACTGAGGAGACCCTCCCCGCGTTCGTTGCCGGGGCACACGCGGAGCAGATCGTTCGGCGCCGCACCAAGCGCCGCGTTCGGACCCCGGTTTGGGCTGCTGTGGTGCTGGCGGTAGCGGCGGTCTACTTCCTCCTGCCGCTGTACGCGACTGCCGTGTTCGGCTTCTCCACGGGCAAGCAGTTCACACTCCAACCGCTCTTCGCTGGGCTTGCCGACGCCGGCTTCCATTCGTCGCTCGCGCTCAGTCTGGGCTATTCGATCGTGACCACTGTCCTAGCCCTCGCTGTGGTGGCTCCGACGGCGTATCTCGTGGAGCTGCGGTTCCCACGCCTCCGTTCCTCCATGGAGTTTGTGTCGATCCTTCCCTTTGTCATCCCGCCCATCATCATGGCGGTCGGGCTCTCGTCGGTGTACGGCATCCGATCGCCCGTTAACCTGATCAGTTCAGCCTGGGCGCCTGCGCTCCTTGTCGGCGGCTATTTCGTGCTCACGCTTCCCTTCGTGTTCCGTGCTATCGACAACGCGCTGCGCGCAGTGGACGTGCGGATGCTGAGCGAGGCTGGCGCCAGCCTGGGCGCCAGCCCGGCGCGCACGTTCCTGCAGGTGATCGTGCCCTCCATCTCGCTCGGGTTGATCTCGGCGGCGCTCCTAGCCTTCACCACCGCGATGGGGGAATTCACGCTTGCGTCGCTCCTTGGGTACCCGACGTTCCCGGTGTACCTGCTCAACGTCAACGGGTACCTGCCGCGCATGGGCGAGGCGCTTGTCATCGTCAGCTTCTTCATCACCTGGGCGGGTGTGCTCGCGCTGGCCGCCGTCGCCCGCAGGGCCCCGGGCACCCAGATCGTCCGCGGCGGCCCCATGTAGCACGGGTGAGGATGGGATCAGGCCATGGCACGTCTCGAACTGAACAACCTCCAGAAGCGTTTCGGTGGTCAGGTCGCCGTGCGCGATTTCACACTGGCCGTCGAGGACGGCGAGCTCGTCTCGTTCCTCGGGCCGTCCGGCTGTGGCAAAACGACCACGCTCCGCATGACGGCCGGATTCGAAACACCGGACAGCGGCTCCATCGTGGTCGACGGCAGCGATGTGACCGATCTGCCGCCGAACCGACGCGGCATGGGGATGGTGTTCCAGGGATACGCCCTCTTCCCCAACATGACGGCCGCCGAGAATGTGGAATTCGGCCTCGCCGTCCGGAAGCGGCCGCCTGACGAGCGCAGGACGCGGGTCGCTGAGCTGCTCGAGCTGTTCGGGCTGACCCAGGTGGCCGGCAGCTACCCGCACCAGATGTCGGGCGGACAACAGCAGCGCGTGGCCCTGGCGCGCGCCGTTGCGGTCCAGCCGGGCGTGCTGCTGCTCGACGAGCCGCTGAGCGCGGTGGACGCGAAGGTGCGGGAAGAGCTGCGCACCGAGATCCGCCGGATGCAGGCCCAGTTGGGCATCACGACCATCCTGGTCACCCACGATCAGTCGGAGGCGTTGTCGATCAGCGATCGCGTGGTCGTGATGAACCGCGGTGCAATCGAAGAGGTCGGCACGCCAGCGCAGATCTACGCGGAACCGCGATCGGCGTTCACTGCCGGGTTTATCGGCGCGATGAACGAAATCCCAGTGCGCGTGGTATCGGGGATGCACGGGCAGATCGAGCGCAGAGGACGTCGCGTCACGGCTCCGGGCGCTGCCGGCCTCCCAGAGGGCGAGCTAGCGCTCCTGCTCGTGCGGCCGGAGTTGCTCGAGCCGGTCCGTGCGACGAGCGACGTGCTCAACGGCGACCTTATGTTGACCGGGCGGGTGGAGGTGCAGACGTTCCTCGGGGCAACGACTAGGCTGCTCCTCCGCGAGGTGCCTGACGGTCCCGACGACCGCTACGCGCTGCCGCCGACGCGACGATTCGCCGTCGACGTGGCCAGCGCGAGCGCTGGCCAGTGGCCGGCCGGCAGCGAGCTCGCGGTCAGGATCCCGGTCGGGTCAAGCCGCGTCATCGCCGATCGATCCGCGGCTAGAGGCATCGCCCAAGCGACCAGCACGCGGTCGGGTGCCGCACCCACGCCCGGCGCCTGACCGACCCCTCCCGTCAAGGAAACAACTGACCGCAGGCCGGGCTCGGCCGTCAGCTGATCGTCAGCGCGCGGGGAGTCGGCGCCACAGCACCCTTGCGGGCGTGAAGCTCCTCTTCGCGGCGCCACCGTTCGGCGTGCGGGATGGCGCGGGCGTGATCTGCCTCGTAGCGCCGTCTGGCGAGGGCGCGGATGCCGGCCAGGGCGCCAACGACGAGAAGGAACCGAGCGCTTCTGGCGGCCGGGCGAACCAGCATGTCGCGGCTACCCGAACCACTGCGCGATCTCGGCATCTGAGAGCATGGCGCGGAACTGTCCGCCGGACTCGGATGGACTGCCTGCGTGCGTCCCCCAGTGAACGCCCAGAGTCGGTCCGGACCGGACCGACTCTGGGTCGGGGGGCTGTCCGGCGTCCGCGCTCGGCGCCGGATGCTCAGCGCAGACCTGCCCGGGCTAATGCCCTCCGCCGTCTGGTCCTGGATGGACGATGCCCTCATCCCGTCCCCCGACCACCGCGTGTCGCTCTTGCATGTGGGCAGCATCACACCGTCCTGTGGACGGCGTATTGCCGGTTGGTGAACTCCTGGTTCCCGCGACCATCCATCTCGGAACCGTGCAGGACTTGGCGGTTCCGATGCAGTCACGCGTTCACGCGCGCGAGACCAAGAATCGACGGGGCGGCAATGTTCGATCAACAGGGCCGACCGAGACTCTTCTTAGGGCCTGTGGCCGAATGCCCTGGAGGGTTTGCTAGGCGTTTGACGCCTCCTCGGAGCCGTGGAGCAGTAGGAAACGCCAGGACCCGTCGCGCCGAACGAGCGTGCCGGTCAGGCAGTAGGGG
>JBKQRF010000180.1:0-9211 GCA_052144055.1 Candidatus Limnocylindrales bacterium | reverse complement strand
CTACAGCCCGGCCGATCTCGATGCCGTCGCGGCACGGCTCAACACCCGGCCCCGCAAGACGCTCGGCTACCAGACTCCGGCCGCTATGCTGGCCGCCATCGTTGCGTCGACCCCCTGAATCCGCCTCTTGTATCGGGCCGGCCTGCCCGCCGGACGCTAGGGCTGAACACCATCTTCGCGTTCGCGGCGCGGGGCCCATGGCGAGCGCACGAGAGTTCGTCCAGTGATTCGCGACGCACAGGCGGACCTATGTTGCCTGCCGCATGCGCCTACGGGCGACGCGGCGGTCATCACGGAGAACGCGTTCCCAGGGGCTCGACCCGCGAGGGCACTTGTCGTCGCCCCGCGCGGGCCCCATGGCCCTATCACCATGGCCCTATCACCGAGTCGCCGGTTCGGTCAGGCTTGCCGCCTCCACGGCCTGAACCGGTGGAGCCAAGGCGCCGAGGATCCGAGACGATGCTGTCGCTACCCCAGACCGCGCACAAGCACGAGGAGGCGATTCTCGCCCACCTCGAACGGCTGCCCGCACTCGCCGACATGGTGGTGGACGGGCCGACCGAGGCGTTCCTGACGCTCTTCGAAGAGGAATGTCTGTTCATCACCGGCCAGCTCGTGCCGCACGTGCAGGCAGTCGAGGCCGCGCTCTATCCCGAACTCGAGCGCGTCATGAAAGACCTGCATTCGCTCGTGCCCATGCGCCACGAACACGAGGAACTCACGAGACTCATGGGCTCGCTGTGCCGCTATCGCGCCGACCTCGAGGAGGGCCGGATGGGGGTCGCCGAGCAGACCGGCCTGCGGCGCGCCCTGTACCGGCTCTACGCGATCCTGAAGGTGCACCTGGCCGAGGAGGAGCTATTTGTCGGCGTCCTCGACCACACCCTCTCCGACGAGCAGAAGGACGCGCTGGCTCACGCGATGAGCCATGCCACGGCCGAGCCGCTGTGATTCGACGCCGGCGCTCGATCAGACCCGGTTCTTGCCGGATCTCCGCCTGATCGCCACCGCCGCCAAGTAGCGGGCGTCGAACTCCGCGACCAGCCTGGCGCGCTCGCGCATCACAGCGGCCCACTCATCGAGGGCGGCGTAGCCGGCGTCCGTCAAGGAGTAGTCTCGCCGCTGCGGCCCGACCGGCTCGCTCGACCACGTCGAGGTCACCTGCCCTCCCGCCTCCAGGTCGCGCAGGGTCCGGTAGACCGCGCCGAAGTCGAGAACCCCAGCGGAGATCCCCATCTCCTCAAGCTGGCCCACCAGGGCATACCCGTGCGCGGGTCCCTCGGCGAGCAGCACGAGCACGAAGGGTTCCATCCAGCGCCGACGGCCGCCGAGCGGTGCCCAGCCCCGATGAATGGGCAGGCCCGCGAGGTCGCGGTCCGACGCCACTGGCTGGCCGGTCCCAACTGATCCTTCACCAGCTTCGTCCTCCTCGGCCACGGCGGTGCTCGGGGCTGGAGCCTTGCCACGCTGATCTCTGTCGGAGGCACTCATGTGCTCGAACAGCCTACGTGGTCGGGGCTCTCAGTGTCGCTGTGTTGCGTGGGCCGAATGACATGGCGATTCAGGCGGAAGGATGTGTGTCACATCTATTGCTATCCCACCTATATTGGCTTGTGACATACAGGACCCGACACATCTAGGGCGACCCACCTACCGCCCCGGGAGGGAACGATGCAGTCGAAGCACGCCGCGAGGTCGTTGGCCAAGCGCCTGTTCCACTCGGATGCCTGCCTGTGCTGGCGGCTTGGCGGAGCCCTCCTCGGCCTGGAGCGCCGCTAGCGACTGGCGAGGGAACGATCGTGCTGCGCACAACTGACGACATCTACGGGTTGCAGGCCGCCGTGCTGAGAACGCTGGCCAGTCCTCGACGGCTCGAGATCGTCCACCTACTCGGCCGCGGCCCCCTCGAGGTGCATGAACTGGCGGATGAGCTGGGCATCGGCCAGTCGAACGTCTCGGCTCACCTGGCGGCGCTTCGTAGCATCGGGATCGTCGAGCCTATCCGGCTCGGGCGAGGCGTGCGCTACCAGCTGACGGACCAGGCGATCGTCGTGGCTTGCGACATGGTGCGGGACGTCCTCGGTCGGCGCCTGGAGCACCTACGGGTGATGGTCGCAGGCATGGCCGCGGAAGGCGCGGTCGGAACGGACTCGTGCATGGAGGCTGCCGAACCGGCGGGGATCGGAACGCGATGAACGACACCTTGTCCATGGTCCTGTGCTCGGGGACGGATGATCGGCTCGAGGCCGCGGCCATCCTGATCGGCGGTGCGGCAGCCATCGGCCGCCCCGTCAACGTGCTCCTGCAGTTCTGGGCCCTGGATGCCTTCCGTGCGAGCGGGATCGACGCCGACCACGGGCTCGCAGCGGATGCCAGGACCGCGGCGGCGGACGTCGTTCGTAGGCGTGCCCCGGCGGGCCGGCTGCCCTGGGCTGAGACGCTGCGCCAGGCCAAGGAGCTGGGTGACGTGCACATCCGTGCCTGCTCCAACTCGATGGAACTCCTCGGCGCTGATCGCACGGACCTCGATCCGCTCGTTGACGACGTGTGTGGCGTCGCCAGCTTCCTGATCGACGCGGGCGACGGGCAGATCGTCTTCGTCTAGCCAGATGGTCAGGCAAAGGAGTGAGTAGGCGAGTCACATGGCCAATCGAGAGAAGCTCGTGATCATGGCGACCCACGGTCCGGAGGACCCCGAACGGGCCACCATCCCGTTCGTCATGGGCTGCGCGGCGCTCGCGTCGGACGTCGACGTGATCATCGGGTTCCAGGCGAACGGCGTGACGCTGGTCCGGAAGGGCGAGGCGGAGCACGTGTTCGCGGCCGGGTTCCCGCCGCTCGCCAAACTGCTCGCCGATTTCGTCGAGCTGGGCGGCAGGCTGTTCGTCTGCGGCCCCTGCATCGGGGCCAGGCAGATCACGGCAGACCACGACTTGGTCGCCGCCGCCGAGGTGGTCGCCGCCGCCCGGTTCGTCGTCGAAGTCACCTCGGCCCCGGGCTCTCTCGTCTACTGACGCGTCATCTACTCACAGAGGAGGAGATCACTTCCATGACGACTGCTGCAGCCACCATTCTGGGCGATGCGGAACTCGCCGCGTTGACCCCAGCCAAGGTCGTCGACGCGCGCGGCGCCGCGTGCCCGGGCCCGCTCCTCGAGGCGAAGAAGGGGATGGGCGCCGTCGCGATCGGGCAGGTCATCGAGGTCCTTTCGAGCGACGCGGCCACCAAGGGCGACATTGGGGGCGTGGGCCGGCAAGGTCGGCCACGAGTTCCTGGGGACCCTCGCCGCGAGCGGCTACGACCGGGTGTTCGTGCGTCGCGGGAAGTAGCGCATCGGCGGAAGCCGCGCCGACGCTGCACGCGCGGGTGGACCCCCAGCCGGAACCACCCGCGCACCGCTCGACCGCGAAGCAGGGAGTCGAGGCAGCAATGACCGCACCCACGGTAGAAGCGCCCCGGGCGACGGGGTCCGGATCCGCGCCGCGGATCTTGGTCTTCTCCACCAACAACATTTCGGACCCCGGCATCGACCTCGCCGGAAGCCAGCACATGCACTACTCGCCGGGCGTCGAGGTGATCAGCCTGCCCTGCACGAGCGGGATCAAACCCGCCTGGATCGCGCACGCCATCGATGCGGGGTTCGACGGGGTCTTCATCGCGTCCGACGGTGACGAGTGCGCCTACCTGCCCGACTGCAGCAAGCGGGCGTCGCGGATCGTGGGGGAGGCCCAGGCGCTCCTGCAGCAGCAGGGCCACGATCCTCAGCGGGTGAAGATGGCGGCCATCTGCTCGGTCTGCGCGGAGCCCTTCACGAGGCACGTCCAGCAGTTCTCGGCCACCCTCGCCGGGCTGCGGACGGCGGGAGCGCAGTGAGCATGGACTACGACGTGCTGGTCGTCGGCGCCGGCATCGGGGGCATGGAGTCGGCCCTGAAGCTCGGCGACATGGGCTACAAGGTCCTGCTGGTCGAGAAGGAAGCCAGCGTGGGCGGACGGATGATCCTGCTCAGCAAGGTCTTTCCGACCCTCGACTGCGCCAGCTGCATCTCGACGCCCAAGATGGCCGCCACCATCCATCACCCGAACATCACCGCACTGACCTACAGCCAGGTGGACGGCATCCGGCGCAGCGGCGACGGACGCTTCCAGGCAACCGTCACCCGGAAGGCGCGCTTCGTCGACGAGCACACCTGCACGGGCTGCTCGAAGTGCGAGACGGCCTGCACAGTGGCCTTGCCGGACCAGTTCAACTACGACCTCGTAGCCCGTCGGGCGGCCTACATCGCGTTCCCCCAGGCGGTGCCCAAGAAGGCCGTCATCGACCGCGCGGGCAGCTCGCCCTGCTCGTACGCCTGCCCGGCCGGCATCCAGGCCCACGGGTACGTGTCGCTGATCCGCAGCGGCGAGTACGAGAAGGCGTATCGGCTCGTGCTCGAGGCGACGCCGCTCGTCGGCACGCTCGGCCGCGCCTGCTACGCGCCGTGCGAGGTCGACTGCACGCGCGGCACCCTGGAGGGGACGCTGCCCATCCGCCTGCTGAAGCGTTTCGTCTCCGACCACCACGACGAGACCGCGGACGGCCCGGGCATCGAGGTGGCTGAACCCAACGGCCGGAGGGTGGCGGTCGTGGGCTCCGGCCCCGCCGGCCTCACGGCCGCCTGGCAACTTGCCCGCAAGGGCTATGCCGTCAAGGTCTTCGAGGCGGCCCCGGAACCGGGCGGCTTCCTCCGCTTGGCGATCCCCTCCTACCGACTGCCGGTCGAGGTGGTTGAGCGCGACATCGACAACGTCCGGGCGCTCGGCGTGGAGATCGTCACCAACACCCCCGTCCGCGATCTGGCCGCCCTGAAGGAGGACGGCTTCGACGCCGTTCTGGTAGCGACTGGCACGCCGCGCTCCACCGGCATCGGCGTCCCCGGCGAGGACCGCCTGGGTGTTCTCGCCGCCACGGACTTCCTGCGCCAGGTCAAGCTCGACCAGCCCCTGGACCTCGCCGGCAAGCGCGTCGTCGTCATCGGTGGCGGCAACGTCGCGATGGACGCCGCGCGGACGGCCCGTCGCCTTGGTGCGGCATCCGTGACGGTGGCCTACCGGCGTGGCCGCGCGGAACTGCCGGCCCACCACGTGGAGGCCGACGACGCCGAGCGCGAGGGTGTGGCCTTCAGCTTCCAGGTTGCCCCGGCCGAGGTCCTGGGCGCCGCCAGCGGCGCGGTGAGTGGCTTGCGCTGCCAGCGGATGGCGCTCGGCGAACCTGACGCCTCGGGTCGCCGCCGCCCCGAGGCGATCCCGGGCAGCGACGTCGTGCTGCCCTGCGAGATCGTGATCGGCGCCATCGGCATGCGCCCCGACACAGGCGCGTTCGCGATCCACGTCGCGGCCAGCGCGAACGGCACGCTGCAGGCCGACCCGGTCTCCCGCCAAACGGCCCTGCCGTATGTCTTCGCCGCCGGCGACGTGGTTAACGGCGCGACCGACATCACGCGCGCCGTCGGCGAGGGCCGTCGGGCGGCGCACATGATCGACCGCTGGTTGACCGGCGGGGCCCTGTCCGGTTTCGACGAACGGCTGCCGGTGGTGGACAAGCAGCAGGTCCTCGCCCGCCAGAAGGCGTACGCGCTGCGGCCGCCGCTCCCGAACGGCACCACCCTCAGCGCGGCGCCGGTCGACTTCTCGGAGGTCGAGGCGCCGCTGACCGAAGCGCAGGCCCGCGCAGCCGCCGGGCGATGCCTGGACTGCGCCGTCTGCTGCGAGTGCGGCGAGTGCGTGGCCGCCTGCCCGGTGGATGACTGCATCGACCTCCACGCGCGCGACACGACGCTCGACGTCGAGGTCGGCGCCGTGGTCGTCTCGACCGGCTACAAGCTGTTCGACGCGGACCTCAAGCCTGAGTACGGCTTCGGCCGGTACAAGAACGTCATCACGGGGACGCAGATGGATCGCCTCCTGGCCCCCACGCGTCCCTTCAACACCATCCTGCGGCCGGGCGATGGTAAGGTGCCCGAGCGCATCGCCTACGTCCTGTGCACGGGCTCGCGCGACGAGACGATCGGCAACCCGCTGTGCTCGAAGTTCTGCTGCATGTACTCCATCAAGCAGAACCAGCTGATCATGGGCGCCCTACCGCTGGCCGACGTGACGGTCCACTACATGGACATCCGGGCGCCGGGCAAGCGCTATGACGAGTTCTACGAGCAGGCCAAGTCCATGGGCGCCACCTATGTGAAGGGCCGCGTCGCCAAGATCACCGAGAAGGAGAACGGCAACCTCGTCCTGCGCTACGAGGACATCGAGCACGGCGGCACCCTGGTGGACGCCGAGTACGACCTCGTGGTGCTCGCCGTGGGCGTGCAGCCGAACCGCGACACGGAACACCTCTTCCCCGACGAGGCGCTGGCCCACGACGAGTACGACTTCGTCGCCGAGCCCGACGAGGACCTGAATCCGAGTGCGACCAGCATCCCGGGGGTCTTCGTGGCCGGCGCGGCGTCGGGCGCGAAGGACATCGTCGACTCGATCCTGCACGCCGGCGCAGCCGTGGCGCAGGTGGCGGCCCACCTGGAACGGACGCGCGCGACAACGAAGGTGCCGGCATGAGCGAGCGGCGGATCGGCGTTTACATCTGCCACTGCGGGGGCAACATCTCCGACTACGTCGACGTCGAAGGCGTCGTGGCGGCAGTCAAGGACGAGCCCGGCGTCGTCGTGGCGCGGAACGCGATCTTCGCCTGCGCGGACGCCACGCAGGAGGACATGGTCGCCGACATCCGGAGCCAGCACCTCGACGGCCTGGTGGTCGCCTCGTGCTCGCCCAAGCTCCACATGCTCACCTTCCGCGGTGTGGCCAGCCGGGCCGGCATCAACCCCTACACCTACACCCAGGTCAACATCCGGGAGCAGGACTCCTGGGCCCACACCGACGACCCCGCGGGAGCCACCCACAAGGCCATCGGCCTCGTCAAGGCCGGCATCGCGCGGACGCGCCTCTCCGAGCCGCTCGAGCCGCTGGTCGTGGAGACCACGCAGAAGGCGCTGGTCATCGGCGCGGGGATCGCCGGCCTGCGGGCCGCCATCGGGCTCGCCGACGTCGGGCTCGAGGTGTTTCTGGTCGAGCGCGAGCAGGAGCTCGGCGGCTGGGTCGGCCGCTTCGGCGAGATGTATCCATACCAGCGCACCGGGCGGGAGCTCATCGCCGGCCTCGTCGCCGAAGTCAGGAAGCGCTCGTCTATCACGGTCTTCACGAACGCCGAGCTGATGGCCAAGTCGGGCAGCTTCGGCAACTACGTCGCCATTGTTCGCGTCAACACGGACCTGCCCGAGTTGATCCACGTCGAGGTCGGCTCGATCGTGGTGGCGACTGGGTTCGACACGTACCAGCCCGAGGCCGGCGAGTTCGGCTACGGCATCGATGGCGTGCTGACGCTGCCCGAGTTCAAGGCCCTGGTCGACGGCTCCGCCGGGTCGCTGTCCTATCACGGCCGGCCGGTGCGCACCGTCGCCTACATCTACTGCGTGGGCAGCCGCCAGCCGGGTGCCAACGAGTACTGCTCGCGCTACTGCTGCGCCGCCGCCGTCCATGCTTCGTGCGAGATGGCCGCCCTCGACACGCAGGTGCACCAGTACCACCTCTACCGCGACATCCGAACCTACGGGAAGTACGAGCTGCTGTACACGCAGTCCCGCAAGCGCGGATCGGTGTACCTGAAGTTCCCTGAGGACACGCCTCCCGCGGTGTCCCGGAACGAGGCCGGCCAGCTGACGGTCACCACCCGCGACACGCTGACCGGCGGTGAGGAGCTCACCATCCCGGCGGACCTGGTGGTGCTGGTGACCGGCATGGTCCCCCGGAAGAACGAGGAGCTGCTGAACCTCCTCAAGCTCCCGGTGGGCACCGATGGGTTCTTCAACGAGATCCACCCGAAGCTCCGCCCGGTGGAGACCGTGGTCGACGGTGTGCTGATCGCGGGCTCCTGCCAGGGGCCCAAGAACTCCGCCGAGAGCGTCGCGTCCGGACTGGCGGCGGCCACCCAGAGCGCGTCGATCCTGAAGAAGGGCTTCGCCGAGCTCGACCCCCTGGTGGCGACGGTCAACGCCGCTGCCTGCGTCTGGTGCACCAAGTGCGTGGACGCCTGCCCGTACGCGGCGGTCGAGAAGGTGATCACCGGCGGTCGCGAGGTGGCCCTCATCAGCGCGTCCGCCTGCAAGGGCTGTGGCGCATGCGCGCCCGTCTGTCCCGAGGACGCGATCGACTTGCGGGGCTACACCGATGCCCAGATCCGGGCCGTGATCGACAGCATGCTGGAGGAGCCGGTCGCATGAGCACGACCACGATCCGGGACATCCGGGAGATCGTCCGCGAGGAACCCTTGATGCACCCCGCCATCCTCGAGGCACTCAAGGCGGGGCCGCTCACGATCCCCGAGATCGCGCAGGCCATCGGCCATCCGGCGGACGAGGTGGTCTTCTGGGTGATGGGCATGCGGCGCTACGGACGCCTCAAGGAGGTGCCCGGCGCGACCGATGAGGGCTACTTCCGGTACGCGACGCTGGAGCAGGAGGAGCACGCATGACCGCGCTGGTGAATGCCGGTCTGCTCGCCGACGTGCAGAAGTTCGGGGCGGCGGATGTCTCGGCGTGCTTCAGCTGTGGCAACTGCACCGCCATCTGCCCGCTCTCGACGAACGACGCCACATTCCCGCGGAAGCTCATCCGCTACGCGCAGGTGGGCATGAAGGATGCCCTGCTCTCCAGCAAGGAGTTGTGGACCTGCTACTACTGCGGCGAGTGCTCGGACACCTGCCCTACGCAGGCCGATCCCGGTGGCTTCATGGCGGCTACTCGCCGGTACGCCATCGCGAGCTACGACCGCACTCGACTGGCCCGCACGATGTATACGAGCCCGATCTTGGGCTCGCTGATCGCGATCCTGCTGGCAGCCTTCTTTGCGCTCTTCATGTACGCCAGCCACGGTCCGCAGAGCGCCCAGTCGCTCGCGCTCTTCCAGTTCATCCCCGAGGGGCTAATCCACACCACGGGGGTCGTGGTGATGGTCCTCGTGTTCCTGGCCGGCCTCGCCGGGGTCGCCACGATGGCGCGGGGCATCTCTAAGAGAGAGGGCATCTCGGTGCGTGACGTAGTCGGCAGCCGTGCCGCCCTGGCTCGATCTGGGCGAGCGCTGTGGGTCGCCCTGGGAGTGGAGTCTCTCGGGCAGCAGCG
>JBKQRF010000179.1:0-7562 GCA_052144055.1 Candidatus Limnocylindrales bacterium | reverse complement strand
TAGCGCTTCCACACGTGGTCGAACGTCACAGTGGCCATGTGAAGCTCCCTTGCACTACATCCGCAGCGACGCGGTGGCGGCCTCGGCGCCTACCCGGTGCCGCTCAGTCACCGGCTGGCGCCATCCTTCAGTCTCATCGCGCACGTCGGTCTCCTCCCACTAGTCCGCCCAGGTCCAGTCGTGGACCTTCACCGGGATCGCGAGGAGCGCGATCGCCGGCGTGGAAGAGACGAGGCCGACGGCGGTTGGCATCGCCCGTCGGCCATCTCGGCTCACCCCTTGACGGAGCCACCCACGATGCCGCGCACGAAGTAGCGCTGCAGCGCGAAGAACACGGCCAGCGGGAGCGCCATCGAAATGAACGCGGCAGCCGCGAGATACCACCAGCCGTTGCCGTAGGCGCCCACGAGATTCGCCACGGCGATGGTGAGGGGCGCGTTTTGCGTGTTTGAGAAACCGATGTAGATCAAGCAGACCAGCAGATCGTTCCACACGAACAGGAACTGGAAGATCGCGAGGGCCGCGAGGACCGGGACACTCATGGGGATCGCCAGCCGGAAGAACGCCGTTACCGGGCTAGCTCCGTCGATAGAGGCCGACTCGAAGACCTCGCGGGGTAATCCGCCCATGTAGTTGCGCAGCAGGTAGACGGCGAACGGCAGGCCGTAGCCCGTATGCGCTAGCCAGACAGCCAGGAACTGGCCGTTGATGCCGTTGGGGATCTGGATTGGTCCGAAGTTGACGCGGATCGAGGCGTATAGCTCAAGGATCGGGATAAAGGTCGTCTGGAGTGGCACCACCAGGAGTCCCACGATTGCCACGAACAGGATGTTGCGCCCGGGGAAGGTCATCCAGGCGAACGCGTAGGCCGCGAACGCAGCCACGAAGATCGGGATGATCGTGGCCGGGATCGTGATGAACAGGCTGTTGATGAAGCCGGACCAGATCCCGCTCTGGGCCAGCACGTATGCGTAGTTCTGCAGCGTCACCTGCGACGGTTGGAAGATGGCCGTCCACCAGCCGGAGGACTGGACGGCCTGGGAGGGCCGGAACGAGTTGATGAACAGGCCGATCGTCGGGATCAGCCAGATGAACATCAGCACGATCACGACGACGTGCGTGGGGACATGCCCGAGTCGGCGGCGCCAAGCGCCGGAGATTGCCGCAGCAGGGCGCGACGCGGTGACGCTGGTCATCGGATGGCCTCCTGCGCCTGGAAGCGGCGGATGTTGACGGCCATGACCGGGATGATCGCGATCATCAGCACGATGGCGATGGCGCTGCCCCGGCCGAAGTCGTCGTTCAGGAACATCTCCTGGTACATCGCGTTGGCGATCACCTGGGTATCGAAGTTGCCGTTCGTCATGACGTACACGATGTCGAACGCTTTGAGGGCCGTGATGATGATGGTGGTCGCCACGACCGCCAACGTCGGCGTGAGCAGCGGGAAAGTGATGTTGCGGAAGACCTGCAGCTCGTTCGCGCCGTCCACCCGCGCTGCCTCGAGCAGCTCGGGGTTGATGCTCTTGAGCGCGGCCGAGATGATCACCATGCCGAAGCCAGTCCACATCCAGGTCATCACGACCACCAGGAGAATCGTGTTCAAGCTGAAGTTACTGACGGTCATGAACGGCACGGGGCCCACGCTGAGCGGTGTGAGGACCGCGTTGAGCGTGCCCGTCTGGGCCGCGCCGTGCGGCTGGTAGGCGAACATGAAGAGCCAGATGACGCTGGCCGCCGTGCCGCTGATCGCGAGCGGCATGAAGATCACCGACTTCGCGATCGACTCGTAGCGGACTCGATCGACGAGGACCGCGATGAGCAGCCCGAACCCCACGGTCAGGATGGTCAGCCCGATCACCCAGATCAGGTTGTTCTTGAGCGCGCTCAGGGTGCCGCTGTCGGAGAAGAACCAGGCGTAGTTGCTGAGGCCGACCCATTTCGTGCCCAGCTGGTCCTGCAGGCTGCGCACGGCGGTCCCGATAGTCGGATACACCAGGTACACGAACAGGAACGCCAGCGCCGGCGCGAGCCAGAGCCACGGTCGGATGCGTGGCTGCGCCCGTCCTGGGAAGAGCCGGAGGACCTGCTCGGTGGCCATGATGTACCCGACCAGGACCGCGGGCACGCCGACCACGACGATCACCGCGGTGATCAGCCGAGGATCCATCCGTATCCCTCCGGTTCTGCGGGGGGTGCGAGCGGAGCGCCGAGCGCTCCGCTCGCACAGTTGGCCTAACCGCCGGCGGCTAGTGGGTCGTATAGGCGGTCGCCTGCGTGGCGTCCAGGCCCTGCAGGATCGAGTCGAGCTGGTTCGGGTACTGGATGTACTTGAGGAGCCCTTGGTAGAAGGCCGTCTGCATTGGGGTCGGCATCTGGTCCGACGCGTCGAAGACAAACGAGGTCGCGCCCGACAGAATCGCGCCGAGCTTCTGATTCATGGGGTTGGGGTAATTGCCGACGCCCTTGTTCGCCGAGAGGAACTCGCCAGCGCCGACGAAGAGCGTCTGCGCCTGCGAGCTGACGAGGTACTTCATGAGCTCCGCGGCCTGCGGCGTGTTGTGGAACGCGCCGAACAGGTCACCCGCACCCTCGACGGCGTTGGCGTACTGCGGGGTGATGGCCGGGAAGGGGAAGAAGTTGTAGTCGGTGAGCTTCTGCTCGTTGGCGAATGCGCCAAGCCCCGTGATGAAGCTGGCTTCGTGCAGGAAGAGGCAGCCAGGGGGCGTCGTAAACAGCGGGTCACCGGCGTTGGCGAAGTTGGCCGTCAGGTCGCGGTTGGCCCCGCCGTAGCTGGCGGCCACCATCTGCCCGAGCTGCTGCCAGTCGGCCTTCATGCCGGGGTCGGTCCACTTGACCTTGCCCTGCCACCAGTTGTTGTAGTAGGTGGGGCCCTGGGTGTGCAGGACGAACGACTCGAGGACGTCGGTGGCCGGCCAGCCGGAGGCCGCCCCCGACTCGACGCTGAAGCACCAGGGCGCCTGAGCCTTGCTCTTGTCCTGGGTGATGAGCGTCTGGAGGGCTGACCAGGTGGCCGGCGGGTTGCTGGCCAGGTCACCCACGACCTTCGGGTCGTACCAGATCTGACCCTTGGCCGACACGTCGAGGAAGACGCCCACGAGCTTGCCGCTGACCGTGCCCAGCTGCACCAGCGATGCCGGGGTCTGCGACTGGTATGCGCTCATGTCGAGCATCGTGGAGAGATCCTGCAGCTTGCCGGCCGCGGCGTACTGCTGCATCTGTGCCGGACCCGGCAGGCCGGCGATGTCGGGCAGCTGGCCCGAGACGATGCCGGTGGTCAGCACGGCCGGCTCATCGCGGGTGCCGGTGTAGTTGACGGTGATGCCAGTGGCGTCCTCGAACGGCTTCACCATGGCGAGGAACTGTGCCTGCTCGGGACCGCCCCATACGGCGAGGACACTCACCGAGCCGCCGGGCTTGCCGAGCGTGGCGGCGTACGCCTGTGCGGCCGCGACAGTCGTGGCGCTGTACGACGGGGCGGGGGCGGCCGATGCCGCCGCAGATGCGGGCGCCGCGGCCGAGGCGGGTGCCACGGACGCTGGCGCCGCGACCGAGGCCGGCGCGGCTGTTGCGGGCGCGGCGGTTGCGGGCGCTGCCGTCGGCGCCGAGGTGGCGCTCGAGCTGCAGGCGGCGGCGACCAGCATCAAGGCGACGACTGCCGTCCCGATGCGGATCCCGTGCGATCTTCCCTGGATCACGTGCGTGCTCCTTCCCGGCCGGCACCAGTGCCGGCCCATGTCACACCGGGCCGGCAGGGCCCGTACGCAGCTTCGCCGGCGGACGCCCGCCGGCCTCCCCTCCGTGCGGGCCCGGCGCCGAGCCGCGCACGACAAGCTGGGTCTCGAGGACGGATCGGACCGGCACCGGCCGGCCGGCGATCCGGTCGATCAGCGCCCTGCCCACGCTCAAACCGAGCGCATAGGCAGGCAGATGGATCGTGGTGAGGGGCGGGTCGAAGTAGGCGGCCAGCGGGATGTCGTCGAACCCGACGACCGCGAGTTGCTCCGGCACCGAGATCCGGCGGGCACGGGCTGCACCGAGGACGCCGAGCGCGACGACGTCGCTCGCGACGAACACGGCGCTGAACTTCACGCCCCGGCGCAGGATGCGGTCGAACGCGGCATGGCCGCTCGCCGGGTCAAACGCGGCTTCGGCGACTAGCCGCTCGTCATACGCGATGCCCGCTTCCTCGAGGGCGCGCCGATAGCCTTCTAGCCGATCGGCCGCGGCGGTGTAGACCAGCGATGCGTTCGTGATGCAGGCGATCTCGCGGTGGCCGACGCCGAGAAGGTGAGCCACCGCCGTTCGGGCGCCCTCGACGTTGTCCACGTCCACGCTCGGGATCGGCGAGCCGGGGAGTGAGCCCTGGATGACGATGGGGAACTCCTCCTCGTGGAGCGCGCGCAGCGCTTCATCGTCGCTGCGGGGGCCAGACACGACGAGGCCGTCGGCACGCTGGGAGCGCAGGATGCTGACGTATGAATCGTCCCGCGGGCCCAGTGACTCGACGAGCACCCGGTAACCGGCCTCTTGTGCGGCCGTCGTGAGACCGCGCAGCGTCTCGGGAAGCTGTGCGTCCACGGCGACCTGCTCGGGTCGCTGGCGCAGCAGTAGGCCCAAGGTGAGGCTCGCGCCGCCTGCCAGGGATCGTGCCGCCGCGCTTGGAGCGAAGCCCAGCTCTTGCGCGGCGGCGAGGACGCGTTCGCGCGTTGCCGCGCTGATCTGCACAGCGGGCTTGTCGTTGAGGACGAAGGACACCGTGGTTCTGGAGACACCCGCCCGCCGGGCGACGTCGGCGCTGGTCGGTCGCTTGCGCACCACGGCGATCTCGTCTCCGTTACAACCCGACTGTCAGTGCGACTTGCCCCACACTAACTCGCATTACTAACGCGCGTCAATAGGTGTTCTGTTGAGGCCCACGCTGCGCCGCCTGGACCACAGGCTGATCGGGCCCGGCCGGTTGGCGGTATTGACCGACCCGGAGCGCGAGCGACGTGGCGTGGTCCGCATGCGGCTCAGTCTCCCAACCGAGGAACGGTAATGGTGACCTGTGCTACGAATGCCGCCCCGGGCGGCCCCCGGTGCCCCCTTACGGCCGGACGATCGCGCTTTCGGGCCAATCCTTGTGCATCTGCGTGGCAGCCACAGCCGGTGTCGTCGCTGCTACTCTGCGCGGATGCCCGAGAGCTCGGCCCCCCACGTTGACCCCCGCTGGGATCTGCTCCGTGCAGTTCGGCAAAAGCCCGCGGTCCTGCCCCTCGCAGACGCCATCGTGGTCAAGGACAGGGAGCTGTTCTTCCTCTGCCCTCCCACCGGCCGCATCCCGCTCGAGGAGCACCATGGCTTCGGGCTCTACTACCACGACTGCCGCTACCTCGACGGGTATGACCTGCACCTGTCCGGCCTCGCTCCTACGCCGCTCGCGGCCAGCGCGGCGATCGGGTTCGAGGCGGCGCTCGAGCTCACGAACCCGGAGTTCGAGACGGTTGACGGGCGGGTGCTTCCGAAGGAGACGCTCGGCATTCACTGGGCACGCCTCGTGGACGGACACGAGCTCGCGCTGCACGACCGGATCACGCTCGAGAACTACTCACTCGAGGCTGTCGATATCGCGCTCTCGCTCGCATTCCGTGCGGGGTTTCAGGACGTCTTCCAGGTGCGCGGGCTCCTCGCCGAGCAACCCGGTCGACTCCACCAGGCGTCGTGGCGCGGAGGAGTGCTTGCCTTCGCATACGAGGGAGCGGACGGGCTGTGGCGCGAGCTTGGCGTGCATCTCGCCCCGGATCCCACTGTGCACGTGGAGCAAGGCGCCGCGTACCGCGTGCCTCTTGGGGCTCGTGGCCGCGCCACCGTCGAAGTGTCGCTCGTCGTGTCCGAGGAGAGACTTGAGGAGACGGCGGCCGCCCGGATCGCGAAGCAACCGGACCCCGAGGGGGTCAGGCGCCTGCAACGGCGCTCGGCGGCGCAATGGCTGGCCGGCCAGACACGCTTCCACAGCGATGACCCGTCGCTCAATGCCGTCGTCCAGCGGTCGCTGCGAGACCTTCGGCTACTTCGCAGCGGGCGGGCCGGCGGGGAGTACTTCAGCGCAGGCCTCCCCTGGTACGGCGCGCTGTTCGGTCGGGACAGCGCGATCACGGCCATCGAGACGCTCGCCTTCGACCCCCGCATCGCGACCGAAACGCTCCGCCTGCTCGCCGCCCACCAGGGGCGGGTCGTGGATGAGTTCCGCGAGGAGGAGCCGGGGAAGATCCTCCACGAGCTGCGCGTCGGCGAGCTCGCGCACCTCGGGCGCGTGCCACATTCCCCCTACTTCGGGACGGTGGATGCGACTCCCCTCTTTCTCATCCTCCTCGGCCACCACGCTGCATGGACCGGCGACCTCTCGCTGTTCCGCGAGCTGCGCGAGCCCGTCGTGCACGCACTGCACTGGATGGACGCCTACGCGGACCTCTCGGGCAACGGTTGGCTGGAGTACCGGGGGCGGGGCGAACACGGCGTGACCAACGAGGGTTGGAAGGACTCGCCTGACTGCATCATGACCGAGGATGGGACGCTGGCGGCGCCCCCGATCGCGCTCGTCGAGGCGCAGGCGTACGCCTGGCAGGCGAAGCTGCTGATGGCCGACCTCTTCCGGCGCGACGACGACGTGGCACGAGCCGACGAGCTTGCACGACAGGCGGGCGAACAGCGCGACCGGTTCGAGCGCGCTTTCTGGATGGAGGACCTAGGCTGCTACGCACTGGCCCTCGAGCAGGGCGTGCGGCCGTGCCGGGTGGTGGCGTCCAACCCCGGGCACGCGCTATGGACCGGCATCGCCCCGCGCAACCACGCACGGACGACGGCGCGGCGGCTGATGGCCCCCGACATGTTCTCGGGCTGGGGGATCCGAACGCTCTCCTCGAAAGAGCGCCGCTACAACCCCATCGGGTATCACCTGGGCACCGTCTGGCCCCACGACAATGCCTTGATCGGCGCCGGATTCCGACGGTATGGCTTGGACCGCGAGGCGGCGCAAATCCTTTCGTCACTGGTGGATGCCGCGACCGCGTTCCCGCATGACCGACTGCCGGAACTCTTCACGGGCTTCGAACGCACCGGCTACACCGCGCCTGTCTCGTACCCGGTCGCTTGCCACCCCCAAGCATGGTCGGCTGCGAGCGTCCCCTACCTGGTGGTGTCCCTGCTGGGGCTCGAGCCGGACGGCTTCGGCCGCCGGCTGCGGTTGGTCCGCCCCGTGATGCCAAGCTTCGTTCACGAGCTCGAGCTCCGGGGGCTAAGGGTAGCCGGGGCGGAGGCCGACCTCCGTTTCGAGCGGCCCTCACCCGACTCTGCGCTGCAAGCTCGAGTGCTCGATGTACGGGGCGATCTGGAGGTGGTCGTCGAGCCGTGACTAGGCGCTCATCCCCTCACCGCCGGTCGGGGATTGGTCGCTCTTACGTGTGCCACGGGTGCATCGAGATGTGCCCGGCCGATCCCGGTGCGCCGTTACAGGGCGGCACGCCGGAGGCGTCGGTCGGCGAGAGCGGCATGACCACCAC
>JBKQRF010000178.1:0-6040 GCA_052144055.1 Candidatus Limnocylindrales bacterium | reverse complement strand
CTCGGTCACGGTGGCTCCGCAGGGCGGGCATGGCCTCGTCTTCTATGCCGGAGACCGCCAGCGTCTCGAGGTGGCCTCGCGCAACGACACGCTCATCCTGATCCTCATTTCAGCCCCGTCCGAGGCCGACTTCGACACGTTCGAGCCGCTCGCCGAGCAGGTCCTCGACAGCTGGGCGCGGCCGCCGAGCCCGACTGAGTAAGTCGCCCTCAATCCGGCCCTCCGGTCCCCGGCATCCCGCCGCCCAGCCCATTGGGTGACATTCCCGAAGTCTCACCAACCGCGTCCTGCTCGCCCTCCGCCGCTTGCCACATCGGTCGCAATGCCTCTTGCACCCTGAGGCAGGCATGCCGAGGCTAGGAGCGAGAGCGTGCGGGCCACGTCCGAGGCCTAGGGCGCGGCCCCGCGGGCTCGGGGTGGAGGAGCGCATGGCACGCCAGGGCCGGCGCGGGCTGAGGGCAGCCGCTCCGCGTGACCTGCGCACGGTCCTCTTCACCGACATCGTGGGCTCCACCGAAGTGGCGGCCCGTCTGGGTGACCGCGCCTATGGGGAAGGATTCGAGGATGACTGGGTTCTGTCCTCAGTGCGGTGCGCCCCACGAGGATGATGCCCGCTTCTGTCCCAGGTGTGGACAGCCGCTCAGAGCCGCGGCAACACTGTCCCACAGCGAGAAGTACGCCGCCACCGCCCCGATCGTGCCGGCTCCTGACGCGCCGCCGACGCGGCGCGTCACGCCGCTACGGTTCATCGCTGGCCTGGTCGTCCTCGTGATCGTCGTGGGCGCGGTCTTCCTCACGATCCGGGGTGGCTTCACCGCTATCGCGACGGCCAACCCGAACGTCCCGCCGGTCGGCGACATCTGGTTCGGCTCGTCCTTCGACCCGAGCACGTTCGCGGTGGCGGGCATCACGACGAGCGCCACGCCTGGGTCGACGGTCGCATTGGTAGCGCAGCTGCCGCGGTCCATCTCGTCGGGGCAGGCGAACCTACGTGGCTCTCTCGCGGGCAACGTAATCCTCAACCAAGCGCTAAACGTGAGCGGCAGCGGGGACCTGTTTGGGACCACCGTCGGACCGCTCAATCTGCCCGGGATGTACACGTACCAGATCGTCGATGTCGGCGGCGACGTGCTGGCGAGCGGGACGCTGACGGTCGGGAGCTGAACGAATCCCTGCCGTCGGGGGGCGGTCTGCCCGATCCGTTATCCAGAGCATGAACTGCCACTCAGCGGCCCCGCACGCCGTCGCGTCGGCCTGCGTGTAGCAGGGCGTGGCCGCCGGCATCACCTCGATTAACGGGACCACCGGGGCCACGTGCGAGGAGCTCCACACCCTTGTGGCGCATGACGCGCCAGGCCGGAGCGTGCAGCTCACATGCCTGCACAAGGCGCCGCTCACGACGCTAACCATCGTCCTGGCGGCTAGGCCGCCCGGCACGTGATGCGAAGGCCGCGCTCGACCGGCGTCCACACCGTCCCGCGTCGGTGAGGGCGTAGTCGTTAGATCCTCGTGAGGTTGCCGCCCTCGCAGCCTCGCAGTCAGCGATCGCCGTGGACCGCTCGGAGTTCGAACCTCGCGTGGGTGTGAGCCGTGGCTTCAATGCGGCGTTTCGGCGAGGCTCACCAGAGCGGCGTCGAGCCGGGCGATGAACGGGGCAGCCTCGAGCCGGATGAGGATCTCGCGGGCTGTGGTCGCAGCCGCCCGGACCTCTGGCTCGGCCGGATCGAGGAGCTGCGCCATATCGAGCCCGCAGAGCGCCTCGTCCCAGGCGAGGCCCAGGTCGCGCCAGGCATGGAGGGCTTCACGGTAGAGGGCGAGGGCGTCCGCGGGGCGGCCCTCGAGGGTGGCGATGCCGGCCCGCACCGTCCGCCGGTCCGCCTCGAGCGCGCGGCCGTGGACCCGGGATGCGTCGAGGGCCGCGAGATCGTCCCGCGCCGCAGCTCCGTCACCTGCCCAGAGCGCCGTGCGGGCGGCCCGGAGGAGGCAGTTGGCGAAACCGTCGTGCCACAGCTCGGCCACCCGCAGCCAGCCCGTCCGGGCGTCGCCGAACCGGCCGGCGGCGAAGGCCACCCACGCGTCACCGAGCGGAGCCATCCTGAATTGCTGTGCGTCGTCGCTGTCGCCCACGAGCCGGGCGAGCTCGTCGAGCCGCTCGTCGATCGGCTGGCCGCGCACGGCCCGGAACCGGAGCTCGTTCCAGAGGAGCGTCGCCCGGTCCGACGCCTCGAAGTCCTCGGCGAGGGCAGCATGGAGCTCGTCGAGGGCCCAGGACCACTCGCCGGTGCGGAAGGCGTTGTCGGCGGCGTTGTCGAGCAGAGCCGTGATGATGTAGCTGCGAAGGCCGAGGCGGCGAGCGAGGGCGAGGCCGGCCCGGGCGGCCTCCAGCCCCGCGCGCGGATCGAGTGTGTCTGCGTAGGCCGAGCGGTTGATGAGGGCACGCACGACGGTCTCCCCGAAGCCATGCGCCTCGGCCAGCTCCTGGCCGGCGGCGAGGGCGCCGAGTCCCTCGATCGGCCGGCCGAGGCTGATGAGGGCGACGCCCCGCGTGACGAGCGTGTCGGCCACGAGCGCCGGGAGATCGGCGTGCTCGGCGGCCTCGAGGACCCGGTCGGCGACCTCGATGGCCCGGCGGACATCGTCGTGCGTGTGTATGAAGTACCCTCGCGCGAGCTGGCCGCCCAGGGCGATGCCCGCGGGGTCGTTGGCGAGATCGGCGAACTCTTCGACGGCCGGCTCGAGGAGGGCGAGCGCCTCGGGGCGCGACCTCGCGTCGATGAGCGTTCGGCCCAGGGCAGCAGTGGCGCGGGCGATGGCCGCCCGCTCGCCCAGCTCGCGCCGTGTGGAGATCGCTGCCTGCAGGTGCGCCTCGGCCGCCGCGTAGCGGCCGGCAGCGTCGGCGGCCTCGCCGGCCCGCTCGAGGAGGTCGGCGCGCTCAGCCTGGTCGGTCGTGATGTCGAGGATCCGGCGCATGTCGGCACGGTCCCATTTCAGGACGGACCCATGGGGCGACGTGTCAAGCTGGGCTCGCGACCTTGACGGAGCATGCCACAGGCGAAGACACTCCGTGCGTGGCGTTGATCCCACCGGCGTTTCTCGACGCAGTCGTGGCCATCGGCTTTCCGAACGCCGACGGCACGACGCGTTGGGCAGCCTCGGGCTTCGTCTATGGCGAGCTCTTCGCCCAGGTTGACGGAGAACCCAATAGGTACAGGACGTATCTCGTCACGAACCGACATGTCCTCGCTGGCGAGAAGACGATGGTCCTTCGCTTCAACCCCGAGGCTGACGAGCCAGCGCGCGAGTTTCGAGCTGAGCTCCTGGACACAGAGAAACAGCCGATCTGGGCTCCACATCCTAATCAGGCAATCGACATCGCGATCCTGCCCGTGTCCGTGGAGTCTCTCCGCCAGCAAGGTGTACGAGTCTTCTTCCTCGAAAGTGACCACCACGTCCTGTTTCGTGAACAAGCAGCCAGCGAGGGTCTCACGGAGGGAGACGGCGTCTTCGCCCTCGGCTTCCCGATGGGTAATGTGGTGAAAGGCGCAATTTCGTGATCGTTCGACAGGGCGCGATCGCCCGCATCCGAGACTGGCTAGGCGGCGCGGCCACAGAATTCCTGATAGACGCGTCCATCTTCCCGGGCAACAGCGGTGGGCCTGTCCTGAACCGGCCGGAGGCGGTTAGCATCACCGGCACGAAGAGTGTGGGGGCCTCGTACCTGATCGGAGTCGTTTCAAGCTTCCTCAGCTACACCGATTTGGCGATCAGTGCGCAGACTGGCCGTCCGCGCGTGTCGTTCGAGGAGAACACGGCTCTCGCGTCCGTCGTGCCGGCCGACTACATCCGCGAGGCAATCGGCGCTTTCCGCGCTGCGCACCCCGAAGCCCCAGCCTCGCCGCGCGGCACCGTAACCGAGACGCCTCTCCCGGCCTCCGACGCGGAGACGCCGCCCGCTGGCGAGTAGCTCGATCAACTCCAGACCGGCGAAGGGTGACAGGTCGCCGGACCTTTCGCCTCTGGCAGCCGAGTGTCACGAGTGGGCGAACCTTACGGTGGACATTCGATCACCTGACCCTGTCGATGGCGACGGCGCGTGCTTCGAGGGCTGGACGACGGTCGCCCTGCTCGCCCATCACGTCCCCGACAAGCAGGTTGGTCACCTCGTCCGGCCAACCCGTACCAGGTCTCCATCCAGCGCCGGGGCGGCGCGAACCCCGAGGATCGCCGGGCGGCCCTTGACTACGGGCGCGAGGTGGCGCGCCAGGGCTGCGACCACCTCGTCCTGGTCCTCGATCCGAGGAGTGGCCCAGACGGGCTGCGCCTGCTCGCTGACGAGGTCGCCCGCCCACTTCGCGACGAGTTCGGCGTCTGACGCTCCAGGTCCGGTCGGTCCCGGTGCCGCCGGGTGTCGCCTAGCTCGCGGTCCATGCAGAGACGCGCGACATCGGAGAGCGAGCCATGACCCTTGACGACGGGGCTCCCCTTCATAGAGCGAGATCTTGACAGAGGCTGGTTCGTCCTGCCCCGTATGGGCGCCAGAAGACCAGGCATTCCGAGGCTGACAGCACACTGCAGAGTGAGTTGACGGTCCTAAGCTTTGCCCGACGGAGGTGCCACGTGCCGAAGATTGCCGCGAACGGGATCGAGATCAACTACGAGGTCCAGGGGGAGGGCGAGCCGCTCATCCTGATCCCCTACCTCGCGGCCGACAACGCCTGCTACGCGTTCCAGGTCGCCGACTACGCGAAGGAGTACCGCTGCATCTCGCTTGACCCCCGCGGGGCGGGCGAGTCGGACAAGCCGGACGCCCCCTACTCGACGGAGCTCATCGCCGACGACGTGGCCGCCCTCATGCAGGCCCTGGGCGTCGAGCGGGCACATGTCATGGGCTTGTCGCTGGGGGCCGCGGCCGGGCTCTGGTTGGCCGCCAAGTATCCCGGGCGGGTGGCCTCCCTCTCGCTCCACAGCGCCTGGCCGAAGACCGACCCCTTCCTGCGGACGGTTGTGGAGAGCTGGCGTGGTCTCGCGAAGGGCCTCGGCGATGTCAGCGAGATGGTCATCCTGGGCATCCTGCCCTGGTGCCTGACCCCAGAGCTGTACGCCGCGAAACCTGACTACGTCGACTCGCTGGCGGCCTTTGTCCGCAGCCGGCCGAAGCAGCCGCTTGAGTCGTTCCTGCGCCAATCGGCGGCCGTCCAGGCCCACGATGCCGACGGTCAGCTCACGAAGATCGACGCACCCACCCTCATCACGTTCGGCCGCTGGGACCTCGTCTGCTCTACCCGGTTCGAGCCTGCCCTCCGGACGATCCGGCACAGCGAGGTGCATGTCTTCGAGGACTGTGCACACGCCGCGATCTACGAGAACGTGGCGGCCTTCAACGCGCGGACGCTGGCCTTCCTGCGGGCGCACCGAATGGGATAGGGGCTGGCGGCGCCCGAGTCGCTCAGCGCCCCACCGTTCCACCACGACCCCGACACGAGCGGGCCATCGCGTGGGTGTGTCCTGCGCCATCCCTGCTCGCCCGAATGGCCGCGATCGGATCGAACGGCAACCGAGAGGGGCCACACTGGCCTGTCAGGCGCCTGCTTCGTGCCGCCAGGCTGCGCCGATGGCAACCATCCGCTGGGGCAAGCGCTGGTTCTGATCGAGCGGCCCCCAACCGGCCACGCCCACACCCACCCTGCCGGGCGGAGACGCTAGCCGCCGGACACCTGAATGGGCCGGCCCGGCACGTCACGCGCCACGACGACGCGGTCGCGACCGAGCGCCTTGGCACGATACATGGCGGAGTCGGCGGCAAGCAGGAGCGCGTCGGCTGTGCTGCCGTGCTCGGGGTAGGCGGCCACGCCGATCGACATCGTCGTCGGATAGAGGCGCAGCGGAGCGGCTGCCTGGTGCGCCCTGAGGCCATCCCGCAGCGCCTCCGCCCGGCGCTGCGTGTCCGCCAGGGAGGCCTTGGGCAGGAGGATGACGAACTCCTCGCCGCCATAGCGGCAGGCCACGTCCGCGCCTCGCACGGCGCCCGCGAGGTAGCGCC
>JBKQRF010000177.1:0-3501 GCA_052144055.1 Candidatus Limnocylindrales bacterium | reverse complement strand
GCTCGCAGCTCGGCTCGACCTCGATGCTCCAGCGCAAGCTGCGCGTCGGCTTCGCCCGTGCCGGCCGGCTGATGGACCTGCTCGAGCGGCGGGGCATCGTCGGTCCGTCGGAAGGATCGAAGCCCCGGACGGTCCTCATCACCCTCGACGAGTACGAAGAGATCCCGCGCTGAGCCGCCGCGGGGCGACCGCGAGCCTGGTGGGCTCGTCTTGTTGTTTCGTCGTAACTGTTCAGGTCTCCTGACCACCTGATCCACTACCTGGGAGAATGCCGCGCCTACCGTTGGGAATTCCGACGCGCGAACCGTCACCCGACGCCCCCCTCCTATGAGGAGTTGACCAGCGGAGCACTCGGCCCTTCGTGTCAGAGTGGCCATGCTCGAGGACAGGCTCACCGACTTGGAGGAGCGCCTCGGTCGCAATCTGCGCAACTCGACGACGCCTCCTGCGGCCGAGGGTTTCTCGAAGCCTCCCTCCCCGTCGCGGATCGAGCGTCGTGCTGCAGCACGCAAGGTTGGCAAGCAACCGGGTGCTCCGGGAAAACACCTGGCCCAGGTGGCAGATCCTGACATGGTGATCGCCCACGTGCCGGCATCGTGTCGAGCATGCGAGGACGATCTTGCCGGCGCGGAGGTGGTCGACAACGAGTCCCGCCAGGTCTTCGACTTGCCCGAGATCCACCTCTTCATCACAGAGCACCTCGCCGAGCGCCGCCGGTGTCGTTGTGGGTCGATGACGAAGGCGTCGTTCCCTGCAGGGGCGACCGCTCCCGCCTATTACGGCCCGGGCGGGCGTGCGCTCGCCTGCTACCTCACGGTCCACCAGCACTTGCTCTTCGACCGGATGACCGAGCTGTTCGTAGACGTGCTTGGCTGCGAGGTCTCGGTCGGCGCACTGACCACGATGGTTACCGAAGGGGCCCATGCCACCGCACTGTTCACGGAGGAAATTCGCGAGCTGCTCGGCACGGCCGACGCGGTCCACTTCGATGAGGCCGGAGGACGTGTCGCAGGACGCCTCAACTGGGTCTACTCCGCCTCGACCAAACTGTTCAGCCTCTTCGACTGTCACCCGAAGCGGGGCCGCGTCGCCATGGACGACCTCGGGGTCATTGCCATCATGGGTGGCGTGGCGGTCCACGATGACTGGAAGCCCTATCGCAGCTACGACTCGTCCACGCCCTGTGCGATGCCCACCACCTGCGCGAGCTGACCGGGGTCTGTGTGGTGTGGAACCAGGGGTGAGTGAACGACCTTGCCACACTGCTCACAGAGGCGAAGCGTGCCGTCGACACTGTCCGAACGTCGGGGCGGGACTCCCTCGACATCGCCACTTTGCACTCGATTCGCGTTCGCTACGGGCAACTCGTGACGAGGGGCTTTGCCGCCAACCCCCACTCCCGCTGTCGGCTGACGATCGGGCGACGAGAAGAAGGCCTACAACCTCTTCGTGCGTCTCGACGGCCAGCGGGCCGACGTGCTCCGGTTCTGCGTCGACTTCACGGTGCCATTCGACAACAACCAGGCCGAACGTGACATCAGGATCGTGAAGCTCCAGCAGAAGATCTCCGGTTCGTGGCGCACCCTCGAAGGGGCTAGGACCTCCTGCGCCATCCGCAGCTACGTCTCGAACCTACGCAAGCACGACCGCAACATCCTCGACGAACTCCGCCTGCTGTTCGATGGTCAGATCTGGCTGCCTGCCGGCACCTGAACAGTTACCACGTGATTTCGGGTTGAACTCCGTGCAGAATCTCTCTCGCTGTCAAAGGGCCAGCACGGTCAATCTCTGCGCGCCTAGCCTCATGTCATGCGGATTCACGCGCTCGAGACGCCTCGTGCTGCGCTCGGAGGGTCGGGTACGTCAGTGGGGCGCGGTCCAGCAATATGAAAAAGGTCTCCTACTACGACCTGATCTCTCGCTTTTATGAGTACTTCACCGAGAAGCTCCATGGCGAGCACAGGGTTGAAGCCATCGAGCTGTTGCGACTCGAGAATGGCCAGACGGTGCTCGACGTGCCATGCGGGACCGGCGCGAACTTCCCGTTGCTCTGCCCGCTCGTCGGGGCGACAGGGCAGATCCTCGGTTGCGATTATTCACGAGGCATGCTGGCGCGTGCACGCACCAAGATCACGAAGGCTGGCTGGGGCAACATCAGACTGGTCCATGCCGATGTGCGCGCCCTCACCCCCGAGCTCCTGGGGTCTCCGAGGATCGACGCGGTCATCTGCATGCTCGGCCTGAGCGTGGTGCCGGACTGGCAACTTTCCTTTGACCGGATGTTCGACCTGGTGCGACCAGGCGGCCGCTTCGTCACGATGGACTTATTCCTTGAAGGCAAGGCCACGAGCCCATTGGCGAACGGGTACTACCGGGTGATTGCGCAAGCGCACTCGAGGCGTCGTTTCTGGGAGCCGCTCGAGCAGCGTGTTCCTGACTTCGAGTCGATCGAACATCGGTGGTTCGGTGGAGTCGCGAAGATCGTCGCGGGAACCAAGCCACTCGCCCCGATTCATCAATAACGGCACGCTCGGCTGCTAGGCCATTCGCTGCGCTCATCGCGACGAGCGCTGCACGGCCTCACGATCCCAGCTCTGCCCGGAGGCAATGTGTAGGTCCGGCGAAGGGAAGTCAGGTCCTCAGACATTCTGTTGTGCGAGATGACCGTGTTGCTCGGCACCAGGCCTGGTCGAATAGCGGCGGCGCGCGCGTTCCCGAGTACTCCGACGTGCAAGGGCCGCGTGGGGCAGGCAAGCTGACATGAACGTGCGCGCGCGAGCCCCCGCTTCTTCGGCGAATCTCGGACCCGGATTCGACGCGCTCGCACTCGCCCTGGCGCTCGCCGTCGAGGTCGAGATCGCGCCGGCACCGCGGCTCGCAATCCGCAGCGAGGGCGAAGGTGCCGATCTGCCCCAGGACGCCTCGCATCTCGCCGTTCGGGTCGCGCGCGCGGTCCTCGGCCACGATCACGTGAAGATCACCGTGCGTTCGGCCATCCCGGTCGGGCGGGGTCTTGGTTCTTCCGCCGCTCTCGCCGTGGCTGCCGCTGCGGCGGCGGGTTCGGCCGATCCGCTCGGTGTCGCGGCCGCCTTCGACGGCCACGCCGAGAACGCCGCCGCCGCGGTGCTCGGAGGTCTCGTCGCGGCGACCTTCGTCGACGGGTATCCGGTCGCCTGCCGGTTGGCGCTCGACCCCGAACTCGCCTTCGTCGTCGTGATCCCTGATCGGACGCTTTCGACCGAGGAGGCCCGGGCGGTTCTGCCGGCTTCGATTCCCTTCGCCGATGCGGTGGCGAATCTCGGTCGGCTGGGGCTGCTGCTCGGGGGGCTCGCCGACGCGACCCAGCTCGTGGCGGCGGCGGGCGAGGACCGGCTTCACCAGGCGGCGCGCGCGGCCCTGTTCCCGGAGGCGCCCGAACTGCTCGCCCGCCTGGTGACGGCGGGCGCCACGCTGGCCTGCTGGTCGGGTGCCGGCACCAGCCTGCTGGGGATCTGCCGCTCC
>JBKQRF010000176.1:0-4309 GCA_052144055.1 Candidatus Limnocylindrales bacterium | reverse complement strand
GCGCGAGGCACTCCGCTGCCTCAAGCGCCACCTCGCCGATGTGGTCTACCGGACCATGCTGCTCGATCTGCAGGCCGCCGAAATCAGGGCTTGACGAGATAGGAGCTCACGAACTGGGACTTGACCCTTCGTCTGGCAGATCATCGGGCCAGCCATACGCGCCGAGGACGGCCCAGTCGAGTTGCTTGTGCGCCTGGGCAAGCCAAGCCGGACGCGCGTTGTAAAGACTGGTGAGCGTCCGATCCGCCAGCTCTGCATCTGACGCGCCAGGCGGATTCAGCCATCCCTGCCGCAGCCGATCGAGTCCGACGGCGACGACGGCAATCGCTTCTCGCTGCTCGGAAGTCGGGCGAGGGAAGGGGAACGTCTCGAAGCAGGTCGTGGGAGTGTAGCGGAAGCCGGATTCGGCCTCGCGAAGCTGAGTACCGGTGGCGCGCGCCCAGAGTTCATGGACGCGCGAGTGGAGCAGGCCGAAGGTGTAATCGTCGTTCCGCGCGAAGGCAACGGTGGCGCAGTCGGCCAGCGTGTCTTCGCCGATCCATGCAAACAGGCGATGCTTCGCTACGCGGGGCGTGACGAAGTACCGACCGAGTCCGTGAAGCGCGATCCGCATCGAGTGGCCGGGGCGCTCGTGTATCCACCAATCTCGCTGTGTGGTTCGTGAGCCCCGGCGGATCGGCTCCACGCGGTGGAGAAGGTACTGGAACGGCGCCTCGTAGAGCGCCGCTTCGGTGATCGCGGTGTCCACCCCGAAGTCGATGATCCACATCCCTCTGCGCCGGCCCGCGATGTCCTGACCGTTCACCCATGGATGGACAACATCAGTTGGATCTTCCGTCGGGATTCGCCGCACTCAGCAGGTGCAGCGCTATGGTCTCGTCGATGTCGAATGGGCCCCCCTTCACGTCGGCGATGAACGCCATGCCAAGGTTCTCGCGCAGGCGACGCGCACGGGTAACGTCAACGCCTGCCGTGAGATTCGCGTTGATGGCCGGCACGGGATGGTCATCAAGCTCGATATCAGTCTCCGAGCCGTCGTCCTGACGACGAAGCTGATGTGGACGTTCGCCCCCGACAGCACCCAAGGGTCGTCCGAGCGGGCAAAGAAGATGTTCCCTGTCTCTTTGATCCTTTGGAGCGCGCTGCGTCCTCGGCCCCCACGGACGCCCTGTGTGGCCAAGAGACCCGCCCGCTTCAGCCGCCCTGCGGCGATCTGTGCCCGCGCCTTCTCGTGCCAGTAGGCCGCCAGGTCGCTCATGCCAGCCAATCGACGGCCATAGACGCCGTAGAGCGCGTCGACGTAGGCGTCGCCGAGCCCGTTTCGGAGGAGTTTCGCGCCGAGGAAAGGCGGGTTCCCGACGATGAACTCGGCGGCCGGCCATGCAGCCTCGCGCGGGTGCGTCGGGTCGGAGAGGTCGAGCAGGGCATCCATCGTGGCGATGCTGTCGAGCGGCCGCAGGACGGGATTGCGCCGGTAGGCAAAGCCATGGTTGAGCATCCACTGGATCTCGCCAATCCAGATCGTCACCCGGGCGAGTTCGGCGGCGTCGGGATTGATCTCGATGCCCAGCACGGCTTCCGGGCCGACAGCTGGGAACTGCTGGGGGATCTGGAGGACGAGCGAGCCCCACCCGATGGCCTCCAGCTCGAGGTCCTTAAGCGCCTGCAGAGCGATGTAGAGGAAGTTGCCGGAACCACAGGCAGGATCGAGGATGCGGACCGCCCGGAGCCGATCGAGAAACGCCCCGAAGAGCCGAAGCGCTTCAGGATCGGACCCTCGCTTGACGCTCGCATCGCGGCGCCGGCCGAGCTCGGTGACTCGGTCCTGCATCGCGGCGTACTTGCGCCGCAGCGGCCGGATGACGACTGGCTCGACAAGCCGCCAGATGTCGTCACGGCTCGTGTAATGAGCGCCGAGCTGCGTCCGCTGCGCGGGGTCAAGGCCACGCTCGAAGAGGGTCCCGAAGATCGCTGGCTCGATGCGGCCCCAATCGAGCCGGCCGATTTCGACGAGCATCCCGATCTCGGGGGCCGTGAGCGTGAGGACGTCGGCGGAATCGAAAAGACCGCCGTTGAACCACTCGATGCGCTCGACGCCGAACATCCCGCCGCCCAACGCCATCGTGCCGAACAACTGCCCGAGGGCCGCCGCGAAGTCGGCTGGCTTTGAGCGCGTCGCGTCGGCAAGGCGGGACAGGAGGCCCTTGGGCAGGAGCCCGGTGTCCTCGGCGAACAGACAGAAGAGGAGCTTGTCGAGAAAGTGGGCGACCGCCTGCGGCGCATGGCCGCGGGCGTGGAGTGCACCTGCAAGCTCGGCGAACCGGCGGGCGGCTTCCTCTGTGAGGGCCGCCCAATCGAATGTTGGCCGAAGGGCTTCAGGTTCGGTAAAGACGGCGCGGAGAATGCGGAGCGCTTCGGAAGGGTCTGCCGCCGCGAGGTCGTCGAGCGTGACGATGTAGGTCCTCGGCGAGAGGCCGGTGAAGTTCGTACGGACCTCGATCCGCTCCATGTCGGAGACGACGAGGAGCGGCGGGTTCTCCAGGGCGTCCTTGTAGCCCACGAGCTGGAGATAGGCGGCCTTGAGGTCCCTGCGCTTGCCCTTGTACTCCCAGGCGAAGAAGCCCTCCTTCCACACGTCGGCAAAGCCGTCACCGCCGCCCAGCTTCTCGGCCCCCTTCTCGAAGGCATACCAAGAGCCGGTCGGATCGGCATCGGTCGGAGTCGGCTGGTCGAGCATCCGGCAGAGATCGCCGAAGTGCGACTGCGCCGACGCTCGCTCGCCGGTAGTGACGCCGCGCCATTTCGCGGCGAACTCGGACGGAGTCATTCGCGCTGCGAGCCGAGGGCGCCCATGGCACCGAGGATAGCGGCTGCCTGAACGCCATAGTCGATGCTCGCACCGCGGATCTCTCCCTTACCCTGCCTTGGGTCGGTTGACCTGGGCGGGCCCTCCTTGAACTGCCTCGACGGGTTCAGCCACTGGTGCGCACGGCCCCACACCATCACCACGTCGTGATGCTCCACCGCCCAACGACACGTCGAGCGCTCGCAGCGAATAGGAGTGGAGCGTGAGCCTACTGAGATCGCCGCTCCAGGGCACGGCCCGTGGGTCGAAAGGCCCAGTTGAGCCTGCTACCCTTGGGACCTGCTCCGGTAGATCCGACTCCGCTACCGTGGACGGCGTGATGTGTCCGTCGGTGAGACTCGTCCCAGGGTTCGTCGGGCTGTGACAAGCTCCGCACTCTCCGGGTCGGTCTACGACGCCGTCGAGGCAAAGCTGAACGCCGCCGGCGCCCCACGCGCTGCTCTCGACCTCTGGACCGAGATCGAGCGACAGTTCCGGGACGGTGGACCCGACGCCGTCAAGAGCCTGCTTGACCGAAAGGCACGCGTCCTCTCCAACGCGGCGGCGAAGGACCTCAAAACGACGCGCGCCGTGGCGACCGCGGTCGGGCCCGCGCGACGGAAGAGCGCCGCACCCAAGACGCAGGCGCGGCGCCCCAGCCCAGGTCGGTCGCGCTCATGACCAAATTTGCCCTCAGAAGACTGTCCGCCGAGGGCTTCCGGGCATTGGCGAACCGCTCGATCTCGCTGTCGACCCGCGCGTCACGCCGACGGGATCGTGACGGCGGCCGGAGCTTGCCGAGCCTCGTGCCCTCTCGGCCGCAGAAGTGGACCGGTTCCTTGACGTCTGCCGAGGCGACCGCAACGAAGCCTTGTTCATCACCGCCATTTGGACGGGAGCTCGCCAGGGCGAACTGGCTGGTCTCGCCTGGGAGGATGTAGACCTCACGGCCGGCCGGCTCGTCGTTCGGCAGGAGCTCGTCCGCCGAGACGGGAGATACCAGCGCGAAGAGCCGAAGACGGAACGGTCGAAGCGCACAATTCCGCTGTCCCCTCCTGTCGTCGCTGCACTCATGGCGCACCGGGATCGCCTGATTGCAGAGGGCTTCGTCCCGACGGCGACGGGCCCTGTGTTCGTCAACCGTGATGGTGGGCCCTTGTCAGGTTCCTGGCTGACCCATCACTTCTACGGGCTGCTCGAGGCAGCTGGCATTGCGCGGCTGCCCTTCAAGAACCTGCGTACGACGTTTGCGTCTCGGCTCTTTGAGCTCGGGGTGCAGGATCAGGTGATTGCGGACCTTCTTGGCCACACTCGGACGTACACGACCAAGAAGCACTGGTCACGTCCCATACCGTGAGCTCCTATCTCGTCAAGCCCTGATTTCGGCGGCCTGCAGATCGAGCAGCATGGTCCGGTAGACCACATCGGCGAGGTGGCGCTTGAGGCAGCGGAGTGCCTCGCGCC
>JBKQRF010000175.1:0-6253 GCA_052144055.1 Candidatus Limnocylindrales bacterium | reverse complement strand
CGGCCCGTTCCTCGGCGGCTTCCTCACCGACAACATCAGCTGGCACTGGGTCTTCTACGTCAATCTGCCCGTCGGCCTCGTCTCGCTGTACTTCATCTGGCACCTGCTGCCAACCGTGAAGCGCGCGGGCAGTCGGTTCAACCTCGACATCCCGGGCGTCGTGACACTAACCCTCGGCATCGTGCCCATCCTGATCGCCCTCACCCTCGCGGAGAACGGCAACTGGTCGGCGCCGGGCGTCGTCGTCGGCTTCGTCGCAGGCATCGTGTTCCTGGCCGCCTTCCTGCTCGTGGAGACGCGCGCCGAGGACCCGATCATCCCGCTGGACCTCTTCCGCAACCGAACCTTCGCGGTGTCCGCGGTCGCGACGTTCCTCGCCAGCTTCGGCTTCGCCGTCGCCATCATCTTCCTGCCTCTGTGGTTCCAGGTGGTGCGGGGCGCCAGCACGACCGCCTCTGGCTACGACCTCATGCCGTTCCTGTTCGGCCTGATCGCAAGCTCCGTCGCGTCGGGGCAGATCGTCAGCCGGACCGGCCACTACAAGTGGCTCTTGGTGGCGTCCATGGCCATCGTCGCGGTCGGGCTCGGGCTCTTCACGGGCCTGCGTGCCGACACGCCCACTTCCACCCTGTGGCTGTGGATGGTGGTGGCCGGCATCGGGGTCGGGCCGATGATGGCCGTCTTCACCCTGATCGTGCAGAACGCTGTGTCGTTCAAGCTGCTGGGGACGGCCACCAGCGATCTCACCCTGATGCGCCAGATCGGCACCTCGGTGGGCCTCACGGTGGCGTTCACGCTGTTCGAGAACAACCTGACCTGGGGCCTGCTGCGCACCCAGATCGTGGCGGCGGGCGCGCCGGCGGCCTACGTTCCAGCGACCGCTCCGGCAGGGTTCAACATCGGTCAGGACCTGACATCGGTGGGCGGGGCCAGCCCCACGCAGTTCCTGACACAGGTCCCGGCGAAGCTCCAGCCGATCTTCCTCGACGGCTTCCACCAGGCGTTCTCGATCGCTCTGGCCAACGCCATGTGGATCGGTGTCGAGGCGGCCGTGGTGGCCTGTGCTGCCTCGGTCCTGCTCCATGAGCTACCACTCCGGGTGACGCATCAGGCGCAGGCGCACGCCGAGCTCGGAGCGTTCGTGCCGGCCGAGGCCGCCGACTGAAATAGCGCGGCCCGCGTCCGGCCAGGGTCGCACCAACAGCGTCAGGGCCCCAGCGAGCCAGTCCCGCTGGGGCCCTGACGGTACTGCCGGAGCCTACGAGGTAGAGCGACGCCCCACGGAAGTCCCAACGCGGAGGCGGCGGAGGCCGCGATACAGAAACCCGTCCGGAGTGAATACGACCGCCTACCCCGCGCCTGCCGCCAACCAGCCGCCCCGCGCGCGCGTTACGCGCAGGCTTGCGACCGAAGGGATGAGTCGCTCGGCAACCGAGCTCACGGTGAGCGAATCGGCGTCGAGCGCCGGCCCGTCCGAGGGGTAGGTTTCCTCTAACCGCCTCCCTGAACCTTCGAGCGCGACCATCGCGATCCCTACGCCTCTCGGGAGGCTGCCGCTGTGCCGCCCACGATCACTGTTCGCTCGTCGAGCCCTCGCACGATCCGGACCTCGTACTGCACGCCCGCCACGGTGATCGCCTCGGCCAGATCATCGGGGTCGGTCACCACGCGGCCGCCGACTTCGACAATAAGGTCGCCTTCGGCGAGCCCGGCTCGAGCGGCCGGACTGTCGTCCTCCACTCCTCGGATGAGCAGGCCCTCGCGCTCGGGCAGGCCCACGGAGCGCCGTAGTCGGCGCGCGACCTGAGCCGGCGCCACGGCAACGCCCAGGCGCGGCCGCTCGATGGATTCGCCGCGACTGAGCGCGTCGACCCGCTGCTGGAGCGCCGCGTCGGCCGGGAGCGCAAGATAGAAGCCCTCGCCCAGCCGGTTCGTGTTGAGGCCGAGGAAGCGGCCCTCGCCGTCGAGGATCGCCCCGCCAGAGGAGCCTGACGCGAGCGGCGCCGTGTGTTCGACGCTGCCGACGATCCTGCGCCCGGCAGGGCCTCGGAACGCACGCGCCACGGCGGAAACGGTGCCGAGGGTCACCCGGACATCCCCGCTCGGGGAGGAGGCGGCGCCGAACACTACGGTGCCCACACTGACGACATCTCCCGCCCACGCGACTGGCGTGGCTCCCGTCGTATCCACGCGCACGACCGCGAGGTCGCCGTCGACGTCGATGCCAGCCAGCGACCCGCGCACCGAGCGGCCCCCGGCGAAGGTCACCGTGACCTCCTCGCCGCGGATGTTGTGGGCATTGGTCAGCACGCGGCTGTCCCCGATGACGACGCCGGAGCCGCGTTGCCGCGACCCGATCCCGACGATCGAGTGACCGGCTCGCTCGGCGACTCCCTGAATGGCCGCTTGAACTTCGTCTAAGGCCTGCATGGTTTCTTAGCTCCTCTGTATGTGCCCCGCGGGTTGCGTACACCCTCGGTGTGGCGTCCTAGACTAGTACATTGCAAGTTACTACCGGTAGCCTAGTTCTGCAAGAGGTGCGCATGGAGCCTCGTCTAGTGTGGACGCCCTCGCCTACCATGGACACGATGGCCTCTGAACCGCTTTCTACGCCGCCGACACCCCTCGCTGCCGCGCTCGAGCGGGTCGGCGACCGCTGGAGCTTCCTGATCGTTGAGGCCTTACTCGCGGGCCCGCGGCGGTTCAACGAGCTGCATGAGGAGGTTCCTGGGATCGCGGCGAACATTCTGACCGATCGGCTCCGTCGGCTGGAGCGGGACGGGGTGGTCCTCTCGACCCCCTACTCGCGGCGGCCGTTGCGCATGGAGTACGCCCTGAGCGCTGACGGGCGCGAGTTGGCAAGTGCGCTCAGGCTCCTCGCGGACTGGGGCGCGCGCCGGTCCACGGCCGCCGCCGATCCCTACGAGCCACTGCACCATGCGACGTGCGGCACGCGGCTCGAGACCCGCTACTATTGCCCTACCTGCGGCGGCGCCGTGACTGACGCCGAGGTGGGGGAGGAGCGCTTCGTCTGACCGGGGGCGAGCCTGGCCCGTCCTCCGGATTCGAGCGCGGGAGCTCGGAATCGCGGCCCGGAGGCCGATGCAGAACTCACCGGAGAAGGCCCTCGAGGGGCCGCCCGGTTGCGTCGGTCCGCAGTCGCTCACGGCGCGTGCGGCCACCGTGGTCGGTCACATCGGGCCCCACGTGGTCTCGCCGTGGTGCCGGCGTCACGATTCCCGCCGAAGTCGGCTCGCGGCTGGCCCAGGGCTCACGGGTCGCCACCCCGGACGCCCGCGACGGTTGCGGACAGTGGGGATGTCGCGAGACTATCTGCACGTGACAGAACAGCCGCGGGGGCGATCGATGCGAGCCGCAGCGCACCCAGTGCCGGGTCTTGCACCGGAACGGTCGATGCCGTACGGGGGCCTCCACGACCCGGGCCCGTCCAATGCCGCCAGCCGCGCGGTTCCCATCGGGGACGCCGCGGCGCTGCCGATCGAGGGGCCCTCGGGCGGGTGGATCCGGGTGGGCACGGCATCCTGGACCGACCCGACTATGACGGCCCCCGGCGTCTTCTACCCGCGGGACGCGGGGACGGCCGAGGAGCGTCTGGCCTACTACGCCGGGCAGTTCCCGCTCGTCGAGGTCGACGCGACCTACTACGCGCTGCCGTCGGCCCGCGCGTCCGAGCTATGGGTGCGCCGCACCCCGCCCGACTTCGTGTTCGACGTGAAGGCGCATGCGCTGATGACGGGCCAGCCCACCGAGACTCGCCGGCTCCCAAAGTCGATCCGCGATGCCCTGCCCCGCGAACTGGCGGCACGGCCTCGCCTGTACGGCAAGGACTTGCCGTCCGAGCTGTTCGACGAGGCCTGGCGGCTGTTCGTAGACGGACTCGAGCCGCTGCGCGCCTCGGGCCAGCTCGGATCGGTGCTGCTGCAGTACCCACGCTGGGTGTTCCCCTCGTCGCAAGTGCGCGAGGCGATCCTCGCCGCCAGGGATCGGCTTGGGGTGCTCGCCTGTGCCGTCGAGTTCCGCAGCGCAGCCTGGCTCAGCGAGAAGAACGCCGAGCCGACGCTCCGCTTCCTGGCCGACAACGGCATCCCGTACGTGATGGTGGATGGGCCGCAGGGGCTGCCCAGCAGCCTGCCCCCGGTCGTGGCGACCACTTCCCCGCACCTCGCGATCGTGCGCTTTCACGGCCGGCGGGTCGAGACGTGGGAGGCGCAGGGAATTCCCACCGTGGAGCGCTTCCGCTACCTCTACGGCCGCGACGAGCTCGCCGAGTGGGTTCCGCGCATCCGCCAGGCCGCGACGGGTGCCCGAGAGACGCACGTCCTGCTCAACAACTGCTTCGCGAATTACGGCACCACCAACGCGCGGGAGCTCGCCGCACTACTGCGGGACGTCCGATTGGACAGTCCGGAGGCCTAATGCGGGCGCGCCGCTTGGGCTAGATGAACCCGCTGGGGAACTGGGTGGTGGAGGACCTCAGTGGCTCATCGTCTTGGGTGCACCGTCGCAGATGTTGCATCTCCCACCCTCCTCACTTCGTCCGTGGAAGCTCGGCCACCGGGTCGCACTACGCAGTTCTGCCGATAGCGGGATCGAGCTGCTGGTGACTACAGTCGGGGTGGGCCAGGCCTATACGCATGTGCCCGGCACGTGAGTGTCATTGCGTCCCGACCTGGCCCGTGACGCTCGCTGGCGTAGGGCACCGTCAGCGAGCGCGCTCTCGAGACGGCGCAGGGCGCCGAGGCCGCCGACACGGTCGCGCAGCACGTCCAACGAGCGCTTCGCAGGCCCATCACCCTAGGGAAACATCGGGTGCGGGTCACCGTCGGTATCGGCTTCAGCTGGTATCCGCAGCATGGTGAGGACGTCGACGCGTTGCTGTGGGCGGCAGACTCGGCTATGTACCGAGCCAAGAAGGAGGGCGGCGATCGTCACCCGACCGGCTTGCCGAGCGGGCTGGGCGCAGGCGGTGTGCTGGAGGGGGAGTAGCCCGCCAGACCGCGAGCCAGGAGCCGCCAGCCAAGCGTGTGCCGTCACCCGCCGCGCACCTCTAGAGGCGAGCTATGCAGTGGTGGAGACGGGGACGACCCATGCGGATCCAATGGCCTGCCGATACGCCAGGGATCGGCGCCCGCAGGGCGCGTGCTCGGCGTGACTCCGGCCGAGGCGATGCCGTCCGTCCCGTTACTCGTTGTCGTACTCGACGAGCACCGCGCCCAAAGGGGCGGAGGATGCCGGGCCGAGACGGGACCCGTTGCTGCAGGGGGAACTCAGCGCCCACGGAGCCGCGCTCTTCGTGCCTCCCCGCCGGCGGCCGAGCAGCCGCCGCGCTACCGCAGCCCTGCCTAGGCCTTATGTAGGGTCGCGATGCCAGCGCCTGCGGGCAGCTCGGGCCCTGAGGCGAAGCCCGGGGCGGCTCGACTCCAGGACATTCGCCGCCGGGCGACTCGCAGCATCAGCCGCCAGGCGATCAGTGATCCGGCTGATGAACCAGCGGGCCGTGCCCCCGGCAGCGACCCCCAGCAAGAGTGCATCCGCCGCCTGGCCGAGCCGTCCGCCCGGGGGGCGTAGCGCCCATCGAGGACTGCGCGGTCGGCCCATAAGCGGAGCGTGCCCACGAAGACCGGGAACAGCGGCGCCAGCGTGGCAGCCTGCCATTCCACCGGGACGATCCAGCCCAAGCCGTCGCGCGTTACCGATCCCAGACTGATCACGGCTGACTTGCGGAACGCCACTGGGCCCAGATCGGGGACGTGGAACTCTAGGTCGCTGATGTACCGACGCATGGGGCCCTCAGAGCCCGCCAGCCGTTCTCCCAGCCATGGGATATGCGGTTGGCCAAGGACGGCAGTCACGCGCGCCAGGTCCAACCGAGCGGGCACGACGACGCGGAGGGTGGCGACATGATCCATTCCGACCGCTTCGACAGCCAACGCGTACGCCACGACGCTCACCTCAATCCTGCACTTCCCGACTTCCCGCATCAGCAGTGGTACCGATCTGGGCAGTGGGGCTTCAATTCGAGTGCCAAGCGGCCCGGTGACAGGGGCTTTGGCCCTGGATATTAGCCCCTAAAGCCTCCATGGATTAGGTGTTAAGGCCTCTGTACTGGGCGGGTCCCAGTCAACGTCGCAACACGGACATCGATCCGAGGAGTGTAGCCAGTCGGTCGGCCGGGCTGTCCCAGCCGAGGACCTTGCGAGGCCGGAGGTTCAGCTCGGCCTGGACGAGGGCG
>JBKQRF010000174.1:0-5808 GCA_052144055.1 Candidatus Limnocylindrales bacterium | reverse complement strand
CGCCAGTACTTCCCCAAGTGGACCAACCTGTCGATCTACAGCCCGGCCGATCTCGATGCCGTCGCGGCACGGCTCAACACCCGGCCCCGCAAGACGCTCGGCTACCAGACTCCGGCCGCTATGCTGGCCGCCATCGTTGCGTCGACCCCCTGAATCCGCTCATCGATCCGGTTCATCCCCCGAGCGCCAGGTCGTCCAGTCCACACCCGGCGACGCGATCGACTGGCTGCTCGCGGCCGTCGTGGCGCTCGCACCGGCGGCCTTCGCCGAGGTCGCCCGCCGCTCCGGGGCGTCTCGGTCGCCTGGGCGGTCAGACTCACCCGCCTCCGGCGGGGCCTCAGCCGCGGCGGGCGCCGCTCCCGGGAATCCCCGCCGAGTTGAGCAGCTCCGCCGCTACCAGCGGCGTTCGCGACTTGAGGTGCGGCAGGAAGCGGGTGGATTCCTTGCTCACGCCGCCGCCTAGGATGACGAAGACGGGCGAGAAGTTAAGCCTCATCCGATCGAGGAATCCTCCGAACTCCTTCGCCCAGCGCTTCCAACTCAGCCGGCGCCGCTAGGGCAACGCCCCGCTCAGCAGCGTCTCTACGCCGCGGCCGTGGAGCTCGAGGTGTGCGAACTCAGTGTTCGGTATCAGGTGTCCGTCGACGAAGAGTGTTATTGACATCGCGCATGCGACTTCTAGACTGAACCTAAATCGGTTCAACACGAGCAGGACCATCGGTGACGCAAGCTCGCCCCCGCCGTCCTCGCATCGCAGACGTCGCCCAAGCGGCGGGCGTCAGCAAGACCTCCGTCTCGTTCGCCTTCAACAGCCCTGACCAGTTGGGAGCCGAGACAGCGGATCGAATCCTCGGCATCGCGGCTGAAATGGGATACCGCCCTCACCCGGTCGCGCGCATGCTGTCTGCGCGTCGCACTATGACGATCGGGCTCCTGACCCCACAGCCGCTCAGCCAAGTCTTCGCCAACCCCTTCTTCGCGTACCTCGCCGAGGGGGTGTCCGCCGTCACCGAGGAGCGCGGGTTCGGCCTACTTCTCATCTCGCCGCTGCACGGGTCGCTCGCCCGGGCCCTCGATCACGCCACCGTCGACGGCGTCGTCGCGCTCGGGCTCGAGGAGACGCACCCAGAGATCGAGGCCATCCGGCGTGCCGACGTGCCCATGGTCTTCGTGGACTCCCCCGCCTGGCCCGAACATGCCGCGGTCGAGGTGGACGACGAGGAGGGGGCGCGCGTCGCGGCCCAGCACCTAGTCGACCTGGAGCATCGCCGCATCCTGATCATCGCGGTGGAGGACCGAGTATCCGGCGAGGGCCCGGCCGTAGCGCCCGAGACCCAGCAGGACGGCGTCATGGCACGCCGAATGCGTGGTTACGAGGCGGCCCTTGGCGCCGCGGGCCTCCACCTGGGGCCGGAGAGCGTCGTCATAGCCCGCGCATCGTTCGAGGGGGGTGAGGCAGCCTTCCTGCGGGCGTGGGAGGACGGGCTGCGGCCCACCGCCGTGCTCGCGATGAGCGACGCGATTGCGATCGGCGTCCTCCAGGCCGCGCGCCACCTCCGCCTGCGGGTGCCGCGCGATCTCAGTGTCGTCGGGTTCGACGACCTGCCCATCGCGCGGTTCTCCGACCCGCCGCTCACTACGGTGCATCAGCCCGTGCGGCGAAAAGGAGAAGAGGCGGCGCGGCTGCTGTTGGAGGAGTTGGAAGCCCAGCCAGGCAGTCCCTCGCAGCACCGCGTGCTGACGACGCGCCTGGTGGTGCGGGGTTCGACGGCTGTCCCGTCGGGGACGGTGGGTGAGGAGGAGGTGGCGCCGCCAGGATAACGGGCAACTGACGGCCCGCCGACGAGGGTCGCCGACCCGGAAGGGCGGGCCGACCCAGGCGAGTCCGCGAACGCGCGGGAGATGGTGTCCGGGCCGGCAACGGTCCGGCCGACGAGTTGGGGACAAACCGGCATGATGGCCGGGACTGACCCGGCAATGGGAGGAGAGATCAGGAAGATGCGTTTCCACAAGTTGGCGATCGTCCTCGCGACGATCGCGCTCGTGACCGGGGCCTGCAGCAGCGCTGCCACCACGGCCCCGTCTGCCGCCGCGCCGGCATCGGGCGCGGCGGGAGCCGCGAAGCTGACCGGCAGCCTGACGATCTGGCAAGCCTACACAGGGGGTGAGACGACTGCGTTCGATCAGATCCTGAAGAACGTCGAGGCGGCCAACCCCGGGCTGACGGTCACCAATCTCACCGTGCCGTTCGCCAACCTCTTCACAAAGTTCGAGACGTCCGCCGCGTCCAGCGGCGTGCCGGACCTCTTCATCGCGCCGGCCGACAGCCTGCCCAAGGAGGCCCGGGCGGGTCTGCTCGTGGACCTGACCTCGTACCTGCCGCAGCTCAGCAATTTCGCGACGGCGGCGATCCAAGGCGACACCGTCGACGGCAAGCTCTACGCGATCCCCGAGTCGCAGAAGGGCATCGCGCTCATGTACAACACCTCGCTGCTTCCCACCCCCCCGGTCACCACCGACGACTGGCTGAAAGACGCCAGCAAGCTCGGCTGGGTGTACGGGTCCGCATCTGGTGGTGCGTATTACGCGTGGGGCCTCTGGTCGGCCTTCGGCGGCACGATCCTTGATCCCACCACCGGCAAGTGCACCGCCACCGCGAACAGCGGCGTGGCCGACGCGCTGACCTGGCTCCAGAAGGCCAAGGCCGCAGGGATGCACATGTACCAGAGTGATGTGCCGGCGGTGGCCGACCTCTCCACCGGCGCGATCGCTGGCTTCATCGAAGGCCCCTGGCAGTCCGCCACCCTCGAGAAGGCCCTCGGTAGCAAGCTGGCCGTGGCCCCCGGCCCGACCGGGCCCAAGGGAGCCTTCGGCCCGATGGTGGAACCCGATGGCTACTACATCAACAAGAACTCGGCGAACGTCTCACTCGCCGTCCAGTTCGCGCTACAGCTGGACTCCCAGGCCAACGAGCAGATCTTCGCTGACGTGGGCGGCCACATCCCGGCCATCGCCGGCATCACCTACACCGCCCCGAACAACCCCGACCCCGCGATCAGCCAAGGCTTCGCGAACGCCTTCAAGACCGGGTCCCCCCGGTCCACGGCCGCTCAACTCAACAACTACTTCACCCCCTTCGGCAACGCGATCCAGGCGGTCATCGACAAGGGGACGGACCCGGCCGCGGCCGTCGCCACGGCGTGCCAGCAGATGGATAAGATGAACGGCTTCTAGTACCGGCTGACCACTGGTTTCGTCCAGCGCTCGCAGTCGCCAGGGGACGCCGGACGCTCCGGCGTCCCCTTAAAATCCGGCACGGGAGGAACGTTCGATGAGCGCGCGGGAGGTCCGGAGATGAGTGCACTCGCATCGGCAGCGGCACCGCCGCGCCGCTCCTGGTGGCGTCGCACGCAGCCCACTCGCACGGCCTACCTCTTCCTGCTGCCGGCGCTCCTCGTGATGTTGGTCATCACGTTCTATCCGCTCGTGTTCCAGGTCTGGATGTCGTTCACCGACTACGGCCTCCAGAACCTGCGCTCCGGCGCGCCCGCCCCCCACTACGTCGGCATCAGCAACTACCTGAACATCCTGCAGAACAACATCGAAATCGTGAACTTCGACTTCCTGCGGGTCCTTGTCTTCAACCTCTGGTGGGCGTTCTCAAACGTCATCATCCAAGTCGTGTTGGGGGTCCTGATCGCGATCATCCTGAACACCCCGGGGCTGTGGCTGAAGCGCTTCTACCGGGCCATCTACATCATTCCGGTGGCAATCCCCCCGATCATCGTGGCCACCATCTGGAAGAACATGTTCGACCCCACGCACGGGGCCATCAACTTCCTGATCGACATCATCTTCCGGCTCCCCCCCGGTGGCTTCAACCTCGACTGGCTGAACAATCCCAACCCGATCATCTCGGCGGGCCCGTTCATCCTGCCGCTCGCGTACTTCGCCCTCCTCACGGCCAACATCTGGCTCGGCTGGCCGCTCAACTCGGTGGTGGCGACCGGCGCGCTGCAGAGCATTCCCAACGACCTCTACGAGGCGGCCGAGATGGATGGCGCCGGGGCGTGGGCCAAGTTCAGGACGGTCACGCTGCCGTTCCTGCGGCCGGCCATGCTGCCCTTCGCGATCTACGGCTTCGTCATCACCTTCAACCTTTTCTACCTCTCGTATTTCATGTCCGGCGGCGGTCCGTTCGGCCAGACCGAGCTGCTGGTGACGACGGCGTATCGCCTGGTCAACGAGCAGGAGCTCTACGGCGTGGCGGCGGCGTTCGCCATCTTCCAGTTTTTCATCCTGCTAGCGATCACCCTGGTGACCAACCGGCTGGCGGGAGCGACGGCACAGTTCGATGCTTGACCGCCGACCCGACACCGTCCTGTCGCACTTCTTGAGGAGCCGGTCATGACCACGCAGATCGGGGCCGTCCCGCGGGCGGTAGTCCGGCCCGTCTCCGCCGCCGCCGTGACCGGAGGCCACCGTCGGCTTTCGCTGCGGCGCCAGTTCGTCCTGCAGCTCGTCTGCATCTTCATCGGGCTGACGGTCCTCTTCCCGTGTCTGTGGATCGTCAGCATGGCGATCGACCCGCGCGACATCGTGCGTCCCAACGGCCTGACCCTCATCCCGCCGGGGGCGACGCTGGCGGCATTCGCGCAGGTGATCAAGCAGCCCACTGCGAACCCGGTTTCGTTCGTGCAACTGGCGGCCAACAGCCTCTTCATCGCGGTGATCATCTGCCTCGCGAGCGTCGGGATCGGGGTCCTGGCGGCGTACGCGTTCTCGCGCATGACCTTCCGCGGCCGCGAGACGCTGATGATCGCCGTGCTGGCGGTGCTGATGCTGCCCGCGGTGGCGACCCTGGCGCCGCTGTACGTGATGCTGAGCAAGATCCAGATCGGCACGTTCAACCTGCGGGACTCGCTGTTTGGAGTCGCGCTCGCGGTGACGTCGGGCACGCTGCCCTTCGCCATCTGGAACATGAAGGGCTACATCGACACGATCCCGCGCGACCTGGAGGAGGCCGCGGCGGTAGACGGCGCCGGCAAGCTCCAGACGTTCTGGCACGTGATCCTGCCGCTTTCCACCCCGGTGCTGGCGGTGACAGCCTTCTTCGGCTTCATCGCCGGCTGGACCGAGTTCTACTTCTCTTGGCAGTTCCTGGACCACCCCCAGAACTTCACGCTGGCCATGGCGCTGAACGGCATGGTGGGCGCATACGGCACCACGCCCTGGTCGCAGTTCTCCGCGTTCGCGATCCTGGTCGCGTTGCCGGTGGCCGTGGTCTACCTGTTCCTGCAGCGCTACATCGTCGCCGGGCTGGCGATCGGCGGGGTCAAGGGCTAGCCTGCTCGCACGGCTTTGCGCCCGGCGAAGGCCGCCTGTATCGCGAAGCAGATGCGCTCGGGCGGGCCAAGCTGCCCGTCGCGGCAGCGCCGAGAACGGAGTTAGCAGAGCGTGAACGGAGTGGCGACGAGACCGGTGCATTCGGTCATCTGGTGACTGAGCAGCACGCAGGTAGGCCGCGCGGCGCTCATCGCGGCTCTGTGGATGATCAAGGGAGTCTGCAATGGCCACAGTGACGTTCGACCACGTGTGGAAGCGCTATGGCGATGTCGTCGCCGTGAACGACTTCAACCTCGACATCCAGGACGGCGAGTTCATGGTCCTCGTGGGGCCCTCGGGCTGTGGCAAGACCACCAGCCTGCGCATGATCGCGGGCCTCGAGGAGGTCAGCGAGGGCACCCTGCGCATCAGCGAGCGGGTGGTCAACGACCTCGCGCCCAAGGACCGCGACGTGGCCATGGT
>JBKQRF010000173.1:0-13993 GCA_052144055.1 Candidatus Limnocylindrales bacterium | reverse complement strand
CGCTCGTCGCGCTGCTCGAGCCACCAGGTGCCGGCCGTGCTCGTGAGCACCGGACGAATCGCGCGCACTGCGAGCTTCGCCGAGGCACGGTCAGCGAACTCGACGACGACCACTCGCATCGGAACCTGCGCGGGAGCGCCTCCTGCTCGGGTGCGAGCACCCGAGCCCAGTCGGCCAGCTCATGGGAGCTCCGTCTAGCATCCCGCGGGTCGGTCTCGCCAGTGGCTCGGCGCGGTCCCGGCGGCCAGTATGTGGGCCGCGCGTCATGGCTCCCCGTAATGCGCCGCTCAGGCTGCACCGACGCGCCTCGGTTGCAAGAGGCAGATGGCCTATGGCGCGGCGGAAAGCCTGCGATCGGCCATCTTGGTGGTGCGCACAGACAGCAGGTTCCATGCAGAACCTTCGCCGTCTTGGCCTCCGCCCGCAACTCCACGGCCCGTCGCAGGTGCTTGGCGGCCCCCGTGCGCTTCTTCAGGGGCGCCTTCTTGGTCCGCTCGTAGCATGCGACCAAGACGACGAGATCCTCGTCATTGAAGGCACGCCCCTCGGCGCACATGTGCTCCCATCGGGCGAGGAAGTCGCGGTCAGGGTGTGGGCCGAGGTCCGCTCCGTCCAGAACCGCTCCCCGAGCAACTCCGGGGTGACGGGGACGAAGCTGAAGGGGTTGTCCTTGTCGCTCATAGCGTGTCACCCACAGCCGCACGCTTCGCGCCGTCGAGCGCCCGCTCTGTCTTGCCGGTGCTGGCGTGGCGTCGTAGCATCGCCGACGACTTCCATCCACCCAAGGTCATAAGGTACGTCTCGCTGAGCCCGGCCTTGTCGGCGTAGTGCCGCCACGAGTGCTGGAACGCATGGGGATGCAGGCCTTCGATGCTGGCCTGCTCACCGTGCGTGCGAATCGCCTGAGCGATGCCGCTGTCGGTTAGCTTGCCCTTCTTGCCCAGCCAGAGCCAGGGAAGATCGGCGCGCTGATGCCGGCGACGCACGCGCAGGTGATCCTAGAGCGCATCGACGGTGTGATCGTCTATTCGAGCGAACCGCTCCCGGCTGCCCTTGCTGAACAGCCGCACCGGGCCGCGGTCTAGAACCACGTCGCGATCAGCAGGGGAGTGGCGCAGGTTCGCGGTCTCATCCCGACGTGCCCCGTGTTGAAAAATACCCGCACCGGTGCCGTGGGCGTCTTGCCCTCGAAGGTGTGATCGGCACAAACGGCTAGCACCGCCGCGGTTCATCCAGCGTGGGGATCCGTGGCTGGTACTCAGCAGATGGGTAGGGCGCGTCTTCAACATTGGGGAGCGGAGGTCTCCCTCTCGCTCGGTGTATCCGCTGAAGAACCGCGGCAGCTCGCGGAAGCGGTTGTGCGCCGTCGCCGGCTTCCACTGCTCAAGGAGCACGATCTGCCACTCCTTGACGTGGCGGGCGGTGATCGCACGCACGTCAGTGGGAGCGCCCCGCTCCTGCAGGAACCCGGCGAACCGCGCTGGACGGCAGTGCTGTGGGTGGCGAACGTGTTCGGTCTGGCGTTCTCACGCCGCAGGGGACGGACAAACGACGTGAACTCGTCGCCGAGGTCGCCGGGGGCGACGAGCGGCGGGGGTTCTGCTACCGTTTGCGCGATTGGGAGAGCCTCGTGCGTCGAGATGCGTGCACCTCATCGCAGTAGGCTCATAAGCGCTGAATGGTCAAACCTTCCCCGGTTATGGGCTCTCCCAGGCACAAAACGTGGGCGGTTGGCTCAGTCGGTTAGAGCGCGTGCTTGACATGCACGAGGTCACAGGTTCGATTCCTGTACCGCCCACCACATCCTGGATGCGTCGATCGGGACAAGCGAGTGGGCAGGAGCCCAGAGAGCACGGGCCGCGGCTGTGAGCCCGGGCGCATACCGACCAGTCACGTACCACCCGAGAGCGACCGGTGAACCGGTCCGGGCGCCGCCCGTTAGCGCGGCAGCCAGAGGGCGCGGATGGTACGGCCGTCCGCGAAGCGCGGGTGGAACCGCGGGGGGCACGAGGCCTCTCGTCCTGCACGGACGAGAGGCCGTTTCATTTGACAGGGAGGCAGCGGTGAGTGAGGGCGACAAGCGGCCAGACGCGACCGTCGAACCGGAAGAAGACCTGTCGTTCGAGGCGCCCCAGCGGGGTTCCGCCGACGAGTTGCTCGACGCTCACGCCGGCGACTCGCTCGACCCTATGCGTCACTCCGCGGCCCACGTCATGGCGGAAGCCGTGCTCGAGCTGTTTCCCGGGGCCCGGCTTGGCATCGGCCCGGCTATACGCGATGGTTTCTACTACGACTTCGCGTTGCCCCGCCCGCTGACACCGGAGGACCTAGCGACCATCGAAGAGCGCATGCAGGCCTCTGTGGAGGCGGATAACCCCTTCGTCCGCGACGAGCTCGATCCGGACAGCGGGCGGGCGTTCTTTGCGGAGCGCGGACAGCCGTTCAAGGTCGAGATCCTCGACGATCTGCGAGCCGCCGCGCGCGCGTCCGGTGAGCCAGAACCCGTCGTCTCCACGTACCGCCACGGCGGCTTCGTGGACCTCTGCCGAGGTCCACACGTGGAGTCGACCGGGCGGATCGGGCCGTTCCGGCTGCTCGCGGTGGCGGGCGCGTACTGGAGGGGCGACGAGAAGCGCCCCATGCTGCAGCGCGTCTACGGCACCGTGTGGCAGACCCAGGAGGCGCTTGACCAGTTCATCTGGCGGCGGGAGGAGGCGAAGCGCCGCGACCATCGACGGCTCGGGGTCCAGCTCGACCTGTTCAGCTTCCACGACGTCAGCCCGGGCTCGGCGTTCTGGCATCCCAAGGGACAGCGGCTCTGGCGCACGCTGGAGGACGCCATGCGCGAGTTGCAGGAGCGCCGCGGTTACCAAGAGATCTCCACCCCGCTGCTGGTCCACCGGAGGCTGTGGGAGCAGTCCGGCCACTGGAGCCACTACTCGGACGACATGTTCAAGCTTGAGGCCGAGGGACAGACGTTCAGCCTCAAGCCCATGAACTGCCCGGAGAGCACGTTCGTCTATCGGAGCCACATCCGCTCCTACCGGGACCTGCCGCTCCGTTTCTCCGAGTACGGGCGCTTGCACCGCAACGAACGCTCCGGCGTGCTCCATGGGCTTACCCGTGTGCGGCACTTCGTGCAGGATGACGCGCACATCTACGTGCGGCCTGACCAGATCGGATCGGAGATCGAGGCGCTCCTCGGCGAGGTCACGGAGTCGTACGCGTGGTTCGGTCTGGAACCGCGGTTCACCTTCGGCACGCGGCCGGACAACGCGCTCGGCGACCCGGCGCTCTGGGAGCGCGCCGAGACCCTCATCCGGGACGCGCTCAACCGGTCGGGCGTGCAGTACCAGGTGAAGCCCGCGGACGGCGCGTTCTATGCGCCAAAGCTCGACATCCAGGTCGAGGATGCGCTCGGCCGTGAGTGGCAGACGGCGACCATCCAGGTGGACCTCGTGATGCTGCCCGAGCGATTCGACCTCACGTACATCGACGAGCAGGGCCAGGCGCGGCGACCCATCGCGATCCACCGCGCGATCTACGGCTCACTTGAGCGGTTCATCGGCGTGCTCACAGAGCACTTCGCTGGAGCGTTCCCGTTCTGGTGCGCTCCCGTGCAGGCGGTCGTCGTGCCCATCGCGTCACGCCATAACGACGCGGCGGAGCAACTGGCGGACCTCTTGCGATCTCGCGGCATCCGCGTCGAGGTGGACGACTCCGACAGTCGGATGCAGAACAAGATCCGCCTCGCACAGGAGCAGAAGGTGCCGTACATGCTGGTGCTGGGTGACCGCGAGGTCGCCGCACGCACGGTCGCGGTCCGGACGCGGGCGGCCGTCCAGGAGCCGCCAGCGGGCTGGGTGGACCTGGCCGACCGACTCGTCGCGGAAGCCGCCGCCCGTCGGCCATAGTCGACGGCCGACGTGGCCTTCCGCAGGTTTGCCGATCCTGAAACGTCCGTGCTATAGTCCGCCGGGCGACCGTGTCGGTCGGGCGCTTCGGTGCCCGTCGTGTCGGCCGCCGTTCATTGGTGTCGCAGAGCAACCGAGGGGTAGAGACTGAGCCGAGACCTGCGCGTCAACCAGATGATCCGCGTACCCGCCGTGCGGGTCGTGGACGAGGAAGGTGCCCAGCTGGGAGTGCTCCCAACGCTGGAGGCGCTCCGGCTCGCGCAGGAACGGGGATACGACCTCGTCGAGGTTGCTCCGATGGCCGCCCCACCGGTGGCCCGCCTGCTCGATTACGGCCAATACAAGTACGACGCCGCCAAGAAGGAGAAGGAGGCCCGCCGCCACCAGCGGTCGGTCGAATTCAAGGAGATCCGGCTCAAACCGAAGATCGGACAGGGTGATTTCGACACGAAAGTCCGTCGTGCCGTCCAGTTTCTAGAGGACGGGGACCGCGTGAAGGTTGCCTGCCAGTTCCGGGGGCGCGAGCTAACACATGCAAACCTCGGGCGCGACCTGCTCACGAAGTTTGCCGAGCTGGTCAAGGACCACGGCGCGGTCGAGCGGCAGCCGCTGCTGGAAGGCAAGTCGATGTCAATCGTGATCGCGTCGACTCACAAGCCGAAGCCTCAACTGCCGGGCCCGGAAACGCGGCAACCCGCCACAGGGCTGAGGCCCGACGGCGCGGAGCCGCCCAGTGCGCCCGAAGGGGCGACCGCAGAGGTCAGAGCCGGACCCGCACTCGCCGCGACGGATGCGATCCCGAAGACCCGCGCGACGGGAGCGTCCTCCGGGCGCACGAGGACAGGCCCGGCCAGGATGCACAGCCCAGGCGGGGGGACGCCGCCGCCCGGCCCCACAGGAGAATGATCACGTGCCCAAGCTGAAGAGCCACAAGGCGACGCAGAAGCGCTTCGGCGTGACCGGCAACGGAAGAGTCATCCGCGTCAAGGCGTGGCGCGGCCATCACCTCGAGATCAAGTCGTCGCGCCGGACCCGGCGGTACGCAGGCAAGGCGATCGTCGACGGCCGAACCGCGGGGCGGGTTCATCGCCTGCTTCCGTACCTGTAGGAGCCCACCCAATGGCACGCGTGAAGCGCGGCGTCACCGCCCATCAGCGACACAAGCGACTCCTCGACGCGGCAGAAGGCCGCCGGGGCACCCGATCGCGGCTGATCAAGCCCGCGCGGGAGGCGCTTCTCCACGCGATGGCGTACGCCTACGTCGGTCGCAAGCAGCGCAAGCGCCAGATGCGCGCGCTCTGGATCGTTCGGCTAAACGCCGCCGCCCGCCAGAACGGCCTCACCTACGGCCGTCTGATCGCCGGTCTCAAGTCCGCCGACGTGGCTCTCGACCGCAAGATATTGGCGGATATCGCGGTGCGGGACGCCGCGACATTCGCCCGCATCGCCGAGGTTGCCCGCGCCGGGTAGCTAAGACCCACGGAGCACCCGTACCGTGGACCTGGAGACCCTCTCCGCACGCCTGTCGTATCTGCAGCAGTCCGGACTCGACGCGATCCGCATAGCGGCCGACACCGGGGCACTGGAGGCCGTCCAGGTTGCATATCTGGGACGCCGCGGCGAGCTGAAGACGCTGCTCAGCGGCATCGGGACACTCTCCACGGAAGACCGCCCCCGAGTCGGCGCGATCGGTAACCGCGTCCGCGAGGTGCTTGAGGCGGCGCTGGATGCCCGCCGCGTGGAGTTGGAGGCTGCGGCGCTCGGCGCCCGCCTCGCCCGCGAGGGCGTCGACGTCACGCTACCCGGCCGGCCCGTCCGCCGAGGGTCGCTCCACCCGCTGATCGAGACAAACCGCGAGATCGCACGCGTGTTCGGCCAGTTCGGGTTTGTCGTCTACGAGGGGCCCGAGGTCGAGACCGACGTGCGCAACTTCCAGGCGCTCAATATCCCGCCTGACCATCCAGCACGGGACCTCTGGGACACGCTCTACACCGACGTCCCGGGATACTTGATGCGCACGCATACCTCACCGGGACAGATCCATGTGATGCAGCAGGCTGTCCCGCCGATCCGCGCCCTGTTGCCCGGCCGGTGCTTCCGCCACGAGGCGGTGGACGCCAGCCACGGGTTCGAGTTCTTCCAGGTCGAGGGGCTGATGGTGGACGAGGGGACCACTCTGGCCGACCTGCGGGGCCTGCTCGACGCGTTCGCGCAGGCGATGTTCGGTCGCGGCCGGCCGACCCGCTTCCGCCCTGGCTACTATCCCTTCACGGAGCCATCGGTCGCGTTCGACGTCCAGTGCGTGGTGTGTGCCGGGGCCGGTTGCGCATCGTGCAAACGGACGGGATGGATGACGATCCTCGGGGCCGGAATGGTGCACCCGGTCGTGCTGCGCAATGGCGGGCTCGACCCCGACCGGCACCAGGGGTTTGCGTTCGGCATGGGCACTGACCGGATCGCGATCCTGCGGTACGGCATCGACGACATCCGTATGTTCCTCGAGAACGACCTGCGCTTCCTGGAGCAGTTCTGATGCGCGTGCCTCTCTCGTGGCTGCGGGAGTACGTCGACGTCGACCTCTCGCCCGAGGCACTGGCGGAGCGCTTGACGCTGCTTGGGATGGAGGTCCAGGCGATCGAGCGGCGGGGCGCAGACTGGGATCGCATCGTCGTGGGTGAGCTGTTGGCCGTCGAGCCGCACCCCGGCTCCGACCATCTGCTGGTGACGGCCGTGCGCACGCGTCCCGGCGAGCCCGTGCTGACGATTCTGACCGGCGCGTCCAACGTCGCGGCTGGCCAGCGCGTTCCGGTGGCGATCCCGGGAGCCGTGCTGCCGGGTGGCCGGCGCATCGAGGTCACCACGATGGTCGGCCGCGAGAGCCAGGGGATGCTCTGCTCAGGCGACGAGCTGGGCCTGACGATCGACGCCGACGGCATCCTGGTCCTCCCGCACGATGCGCCCGTCGGCGCTGCCATGGCGGACGTGTATGGCGACGTAGTGCTCGACGTGGACGTCAAGCCGAACCGCGGCGACGCACTCTCGCTCCTAGGCCTCGCCCGCGAGGTCGCCGCGACGACCGGTGCACGCGTCCGATGGCCCAGGATCGTGCTCGATGAGCAGGGGCTCGCGACGGCGGAGCACATCTCGGTCGAAGTGACCGACGAACACCTCTGCCCGCGGTTCGTGGGCCGCTACGTCGACGCCCTAGACATTGGACCGTCCCCGCTCCAGGTACAGGCGCGGCTGACCGCCGCGGGTGTCCGGCCAGTCTCGAACGTCGTCGACGTGTCCAACTACGTCATGCTGGAACTGGGCAAGCCGATCCACACCTTCGACGCCGCGGCCATCGCGGATGGACATATCGTCGTTAGGCTGGCTCGCCCCGGCGAGCGTCTGGAGACGCTAGACCACGTCGCCCGCGAGCTGAGCCCCGACACGCTGCTAATCGCCGATTCGCGATGCCCGTTGGCCATCGCAGGCGTGATGGGCGGCGCGTCCAGCGAGGTCCGTGACGTGACCGAGGCGATCGTGATCGAGTCGGCTGTCTTCGATCCGGTCAGCATTCGCCGCACCGCCCGCCGCTACGCCCTGCGAAGTGAGGCGAGCCTGCGCTTCGAGAAGGGCCAGGAGTTTCGGCTCGCACGCGTCGGCGCGGACCGCGTCGCACAGCTCATTGCCGCGTGGGCCGGCGGCCGCGTCGCTCCTGGCCGCGTCGATTCCGCGCCCGTGGAGCCTGCACCAGCCCGGGTGCCATTCCGGCCGCGGCGGGTTGCCGGCCTGCTCGGCGCACCCGTCGAGCGTGGCGAGATCCGTACCCTCCTGGCGCGCGTCGAAGTCGAGACAGAACCGGCGAGGCCAGGTGACGTGGTGCCGGTCGCAGCGGGGATGGCCGGCGTCGTGCTGGACGAGTCGACGGCGCCAGACGCGCTGGTCGCGGTCATCCCTACCCACCGGCGGGACTTGGAGATCGAGGCCGACATCATCGAGGAGGTGGCCCGGGTTCGCGGGTACGAGCTGGTCCCCGGTCGGCTGCCCGAGACGCGCATGCCAGGGTATCGTCCGGACCCTCGGAAGGCCCTGGACGCGATCCGCGACACCCTGGCCGGGCTGGGTCTCCACGAGGTGGTCACGCACGCGCTGGTGAGTCCTGCCGACCACGAGCGGCTGTCCATCTCCGCCGACGACGCCACAACGATCCGAGTCACGAACCCTGTCTCGGCGGAGCATGCTCAGCTTCGCCGGTCGTTGCTCCCAGGTCTCGTCCGGGTCCTGGTCGACAACGAGCGTCAACGGCGCGGCGACATGGCGCTGTTCGAGCTGGGTCACGTCCACGAGCTCAAGGGCGGCACCCCGGGCGAACGGCCGATGCTGGGCATCCTGCTCGCGGGCGACCAGGACGGCGCGGCGTGGAACCAACCGGGGCGGCCCGCGGACCTGTGGGAGGCACGTGGCCTTGTGGCGGCACTCTGCGAGCGCATCGGAGCGGCGACCCCGGTAGCGAGCCCGCCAGCGACCGTGGCGCCGTACGAGCACCCAGGGCGCGCCGCGGTGCTGACCCTCCCAAACCCCAGCGGGGATGAGCTCGAGCTTGGCCGTGTCTTCGAGCCTCATCCCACGTACCTGGAGGCAGCGGATGTTAGGTCCACAAACGTAGCCGTAGCGCTGATCGACCTGGATGCGCTGCAGTCCGCCATTCCCGTCACGCGGCGGTACGTGCCCTTCCCCCGCGTCCCCGCCGTCGAGCGAGACTTGGCCATCGTGATCGGGCCGAGATGCCCAGCCGGCGACGTGGAGCGCGTGCTGCGCGACGCTGCTGGGCAGCTGCTCCGGGGCTTGCGCCTGTTTGACCTCTATGCCGGGCCGCCGCTCATGGAAGGTGAGCGGAGTCTCGCCTTTCGCCTCACTCTCCAAGCGACCGGCCGCACCCTCACCGACGAGGAAGTCGGGGCCGCGATGCACCGCGTCGTGGACGCACTTGAGTTGCGCCTTGGAGCGCGAATCCGATCCTGACGTCCGGCTGGGTCGAGCCAGTGGGTGGCGCGTCGCCGACAGCGCTGGTACGCTAGGTCACGGAGCGGGGCATCAGAGGAGGGTCCGTGGATCTGGCCGGGTTCATCGGCAGCCTCACGCTGGCTGATGGCGTGCTCGTCGCGCTCCTCGCGTTGGCGTTCTTCCTCGGGTACACGCAGGGCGTGCTGCGCCAGTTGCTCGGCATCGCCGTGTTCCTCGTCGCCTTCGTCATCGGCGCGTACCTCCGCTCGCCGGTCGGCACCTGGCTGGCGTCCAACTGGACATGGCTCCCGGTGGAGTTCTCAGCCATGGTCGCCTTCGGCGCCAGTTTCCTAGTGGTGCTCGGCGTGCTGACGTTGACGGTGCAGGTGTATTACGAGCGCGCGATGCTCGCGCCTCGCTACGCCGTGATCGACGAGCTCGCCGGAGGCGTCCTCGCGGTGCTGATCGGGTTGCTGGTCCTGTCTGTGCTAGTCCTCGCATCCGACGCCTACTATCACGGCGTCGGCGCCACGCCACCCAGCGGCGACGTGGGCTGGATGCGCAGTCTCTACCATGCCCTCGACGGCTCGGCGCTCGTGCACTTCACGCGGTCCGGGCTAATCCCGGGCATGCTGTCGCTGCTGGGCCCCCTCCTCCCAGCCGCGGTCCGATCACTTCCCGCCTAAACAGGCCCGCGCCACAATGGGACGTCCTCCGGCGCTTCAGCCTGCCCTCTCCGCACCGCCGCTGCCCCGCTCGTTCTTCGCCCGGCCGCCACTCGAGGTCGCGCCGGCGCTGATTGGCGCGCTCCTGTGCCGCGAAGCTCACGACGGCGCGCTTCTCGCCGGCGTGATCGTAGAAACCGAGGCCTACCTCGGGCCTACCGACCGTGCCTCCCACGCCCGTGCCGGCCGCACTGCCAGGACGGCCCCCATGTTCGGCCCTCCCGGCCACGCGTACGTGTACCGTCTCTACGGCATGCACTGGGCATTCAACGTGGTCGCCCACGCCGCCGACGCAGAGGCGGGCGCCGTGCTCGTACGGGCGCTACTGCCCGTCGCCGGGATCGAGGCGCAGCGCGCGCGGCGCGGCCGCGCAGGCGATCGACCGGAGCGGCTCGCGGCTGGACCGGGGCGTCTGTGCCAGGCGCTCGGAATCACCGGTGACGACACGTGCCGCGACCTGACGCTGGGACCGCCGCTGTGGATCGCGGTCTCGCCGCCGGCGCTCCAGCCCGCCAGTGATGGGGCGCTCCTGTCTGGCCCGCGTGTGAACGTGGCGTATGCGGGCGAGCACTGGGCCGAGCTGCCATACCGCTTCGGCTTAGCGGCCAGTGGCGCCCTGTCGCGCCCGTTCTCCGACGGTCAGGCCTCCACCACGAGCAACGGGTGATGGACGCCAAGTCGCTCGTCGTCCTGGAGTTCCCGGCGATCCAGACCCGCCTAGCCGAGCAGACAAACTTCCCGCCTTCCCGACGCCTGGCGGAGGCGCTTCAACCGTCCGATGATCCGGTGATCGTGGCCCGTGGCCTCCAGGAGACTGACGAGGCGCGGGCGTTCGCGTCGGAGCATCCGGGCACCGGAATCGGGGGCGCGCACGACATCCACGGCGCCGTCGAACGCGCAGCACGAGCAGGGCGCCTCGACACTGGGCAGTTGCTCGAAATTCGCGACACGCTCGACGCCGCCGGCCGCTTGGCGGATGCCCTGGCTGAGGAGCGCCGGCCTTTGCTTCGCGAGCTTGGACGCGCCATCCAGCCGCTCCCTGTGCTCCGCAGTACCCTCGAGCGCAGCATCGACCCGACCGGCGAGCTCCTCGACGGCGCGTCGCCCGTCCTCGGCTCCCTGCGGCGTGCCGTCCGGGTTGCGTACGACCGGCTCCGATCCAGGCTCGACGAGCTGGTACACGGAGGCGAGCTGGCTGGTGCGCTGCAGGAGCCGATCGTGACGCTGCGGAACGGCCGGTACGTGGTGCCGGTCCGTGCCGATGCGCGAGCTCGCGTGCGCGGCATCGTTCACGACCAGTCGGGAAGCGGTCAAACCGTCTTCGTGGAGCCGCTCATCGCGGTGGAGCTAGGCAATGCGTGGCGCGAGGCGCAACTGGCAGAGCTTTCAGAGGTCGAGCGCATCCTCGACCATCTGTCCGGGCTCGTCGGGCAGCAGGCGAGCGCGCTCCGCTCTACGCTCGACGCCCTCGCCCGCTTCGATTTCTGGTCCGCGAAGGCACGCCTCGCGGCGACGATGGACGCGGTGCGAGCCGACACCGTGCGCGAGCCGGTCGTCCAACTGCTCGGCGCGCGCCATCCAGGGCTCACCGGGCACGTAGTCCCCATCGACGTCCGGTTGGGCGGCGAGTTCACCGCCCTCGTCATCACCGGCCCGAACACCGGCGGTAAGACCGTGACTCTGCGCACGCTGGGTCTGCTCGCCCTGATGCACCAAGCGGGGCTGCACGTGCCGGCGCAGCCGGGCAGCCGTCTGCCGGTCTTCGGGGACGTGTACGCAGACATCGGTGACGAGCAGTCGGTGGCTCAGTCGCTCTCGACGTTCAGCGGCCACCTACGCTCAATCGTGCGGATCGTCGACGCGGCCGGCCCAGGAACGCTCGTGCTGCTCGACGAGCTCGGTGCGGGCACCGACCCGACCGAGGGCTCAGCACTGGCACAGGCGCTGCTCGACTATTTCGTTCGCTCGGGGGCGCTGGTCGCCGCGACGACGCACTACGCCGAACTTAAGACCTACGCCCACAATGCGGCCGCGGCGATGAACGCCTCGGTCGACTTCGACCTGGAAACGCTCAGTCCCACGTACCACGTCACGATCGGACTCCCGGGCACGAGCCAGGCGTTCGCGATCGCTGAGCGGCTGGGGCTCCGCCCGGAGCTGGTGGCGGACGCGCGCTCGCGGCTCTCGCGCGCACAGGTGGAGTTCGAAGAGACACTCGCCTCCATCCGGCGTCAACGCGCCGAGACGGTCGACGCGCTGGAACGGGCGCGGGTCGCAGAGGCGCGCGCGAAAGAAGCGCAGCGACAGGCGGAGCAGGAGCGCGCGCGGACCAAGCGCGAGGAGACCGAGCGCGCGGCGCAGGTGCGCGCCGAGGCAGAGCGGCTAGTCGAGGACCTGCAGGCCGACCTGCGGGCGCTGCGCCGTTCCCTCGAGCGCGAGACTCTCACGGCCAACCGGCTGGAACTCATGGAGACGTCGCTCACCGAGCGGCTAGGGCGGATCCCGGCGCCGGAACGGCCGGCCGCCGCCGGCCCTCTGCCAGTCCGCTGGCAGGTCGGCATGGAAGCGCAGCACGCGCGCGGCGGCTGGATGGGGCGGATCTCGTCCCTGGACGAGGCAAAGTCACGGGCCACCCTCGAGACGGGCGGGCTGCGCGTCGAGACCGACCTCGACGACCTGGTCCCGCCCGGCACGCGGATCCCGGCCGAACCGGGGGCCTCGGCTCCCGTGGGCGGGCCACGGACAGGCAGGCGCGGCGCGTACGGCGAAGAACCGCCGGTCCGGGTCCGGTCGGCGACGCACGGCGGGCGTGGCGCGGGGCGCGGGGCCGTCACAGTGGGAACGTCGCGGCCAGCCGGCCGGGACGGGGCCGCCCCCGGGCGGGCCGCCATAGGGACCCCGCCACGCGTGGTGCCGAGCACCCTCGACCTTCGCGGCGCGCGCGTCGAGGAGGCGCTCGACCTGCTCGACCGCTACATCGACGACGCGTCTATAGCTGGCGCCGGGCAGGTGACAGTGGTGCACGGCCACGGTTCGGGTGCGCTGCGCGACGCCGTTCGGGCAGTCCTTTCCGGTCATCCTCTCGTGGAGTCGTGGCGTCCGGGTGAGCGGGGCGAGGGCGGGGACGGCGCCACGATCGTCACGGTGTAGGCCCGGGCAGCGCACCGGTCGGCGGGCGCGGCGGGGCTATGTCCGGAGGAGCACCTGCGCCCCGAGCGGCACAATGGTCCCGGGCGGGGGCGACTGGCTGATCACGACGGGGCTGGTACCGGACACGATCGGGTTGAGGCCCGCGGCCCGGATCTCCTGCTCGGCCACCTGCAGGCCTTGCCCCAAGACGTCGGGCATGGTCGTCGTCGCGGCGGTCGGCGGTGTCGGAAGTGGCGAGGTTCCAGGCGGGAAACTGCTGCCGGGCGGGACCGCAGGGAACCCACTGGGCGACGGAAGCCCTTGCTCGCAGGTCTCCGTGGGAGCGAATGGCGCGCCCCAAGTCTTCCCGTACGGTTCGTAGACGAGGTTGTAAAAGGCCGTGGTGCGGGTCTTCTCGGGGCCACCGACAACACCGACCCCCTTGGCGGCGCGCGCAGCCCACGCCAGGTCGGCCGCGTGCCAGTCCGGGTGGTCGGTCTCGACGTTTGAGAAGTCGAGGAACCCGAGCGTTTGGGGAGCCGGATCTGTCGAGCAGCCCGGTTCCCACAGCAGGTAACCGCCCTTCGTCGACGTCGGATCCGGGATCACTTGCAGCGGCTGCCGCAGGTCGTCGACCTGCGTCGGCTCAGTGCCGTCGATGAACAGTTCCGGCACGGTTCGCGTGGTGAACGGACCCGGCCGCAGGCCGCTATACGCATCGACGGACATCGTCGTGATCCCGGCCGGTTCGGTGAAATCCTGGATCGGCCACGTCCGCGTCACGTCGTCCAGGAACCCCTGCCACACGTACGTCGGCACGTCCAGGGAGGCAAGGGGGGATTGCACGGTGCTCACGGGGCTGTTGTCGCTGTTGCCATTCCAGGCGACGACTGCTAAGGCATACTCGCCTGCCTGTCTCCCAGTCGCATCGGGCGGTGCTATGTAGCCGGCTGCGATCAGGTCGTTGGTGTCGTTGTTGGTGCCGGTCTTGAGAGTCGCCGGCCGGAGCTGGCCCTGCGCGTTCGTGAGCTTGAACACGCCCCAGTACGGGTTCACCGCCGGGTTCGTGTTGCCCTTCAGGATGTCCGTGATGATATACGCCGCCCGAGGGTCCACGACCTGCTCACCGGCGGGCGGGACGTACGGGGTGATCACGTTCTGGCCATCGGGTCCTACGACGCGCAGGATTGTCGTCCGCCCAATGTAGCGGCCGCCGTTCGCCAAGGTCCCGTA
>JBKQRF010000172.1:0-58306 GCA_052144055.1 Candidatus Limnocylindrales bacterium | reverse complement strand
GGCGCGAGGCACTCCGCTGCCTCAAGCGCCACCTCGCCGATGTGGTCTACCGGACCATGCTGCTCGATCTGCAGGCCGCCGAAATCAGGGCTTGACGAGATAGGAGCTCACGGTATGGGACGTGACCGACGGACCCGCGTCCAGTCCTCGCATCCAGTCGCCGCGCGGGCTCGAGGTCACCGCGGAACGAAGGTGGCATCGGGACGCCACGTTGACAGGTGGCGAGACACGGGTGCTGGTCCTGTGCCCGCGTCGCCTCCGTGCCGATGACCTAGACTCGGGGGCGCGCCGAAGTGGCGGAACCGGCAGACGCGGCGGACTTAAACTCCGCTGAGCTTTGCGCTCATCCGGGTTCGAACCCCGGCTTCGGCACCACCTCGTTTGGCCAGAGGTGTAGCCAAACCTCGGCGACCAGCCTTCCAAGAGCGGAGCTGGTGGCCATCGGGCTGCTGTCCGGAGCCTCGAAGGCTGGGCAGCGCGTCACTGCCTCGCCGAGGTTAACTCGCCGCCACACTGATCTCCCCTGCCATCGCTGCTCTGCCATGGAATGGCCATAGCGGGAGCGCAGGCCCCATGACTTGGAAGGCAGTCGGTCAGGCCAGACGCGGGGCATGCGTGTCCGGTTCGGTGTGTGCCAAACCCAACCCGCGTGGGCGGCTCCGGGTCGGCCAGACGCGCCAGTGGCGCGATTGGCCAGGCTCAGGCGCCTCTGCCCAGCAGACGGAAGCGCCGTCGGGATACGCTGGGTTCCTCGCGCGGCTCCGAGGTGCCCGCCAGGATCGACGCTAGGCGGCCCAGTCGCTCCGCCGGCTCCGAACGCGGCGCCGACCGGACCACCGGCACCCCTTCATTCACGGCCTTGGCGAACAGCAGATCGTGGAGCGGCATCTCGAGGTCCACCGACGTGCCGAGCGTCTCCTCTATGTCCGACCGCTTCAGCGGCTCATGGGCGAACAGGTGGTTGATCACGTGAAGCGTGTGCTCGCTGAGCCTCCGGTCTCCCAGTACTTGTTCCACGGCTACGAGCGCTCGGAGCGACGGGATCTCCGGAGTAGTCACCAGCACGATCCGGTCGGCCGCCTCGAGCAGCGCCAGTGTCCGCGCGTCGAGTGAGGCGCCGGCGTCGGCAACTACAAACAGGTAGGCCTCGCGCAGCGTGTTGAGTACACGCACGATCTCGGCCCCCGTGACTCTGTCGGCGACCTCGACATCGTCTGGTGCACAGTAGACGTCGAGGCTGCCATACGGGTCGGCGGCGCTCCTCGCCCCGCCTTCGTCCGGGAGGGCCATCAGGTCGGCAAACTGGTGGCGGGGTCTCAGGTCCAGGTGCGTCGGCACCTGTCCGAGAGGCAGGGCAAGGTCGATCAGTGCGACTTGGCCCGGCCGGCGCTCAGCGAGGTCGATTGCCACGTTCACCGCGATCGTCGTGGCCCCGACGCCGCCCTTGGCACCAAAGACCGCGATGACCTGGTGACGCCGCGTCTCGATCGCGGGTTCCAGCGGCGCCGGAATGCTGCCGCCTGAGAGATGAAACCGCAGCGTGAGCGCATCCACGCGCGCGGCCAGCTCGCGCCCGTCGTACGGCCTGGCGATGACGTCGTCCGCGCCGGCCTCGAGCAGGCGCACGCGTTCGTCAACATCCGGAGTCTGGGCGAAGCAGAGAACCGGCAGCGCTGCGGCCTTGGGATTGGCGCGCAGGGCGCGCATCAGATCAGCAGCGGCCGTACCATCGCCGGGAAGGTCGATCAGCAGCGCCCCGTGGCCAGCGGAGCGGGCGACCAAGTCCAGAGCGTCGGTCGCGACGTCCACGGTATGACCCGCGGCGCGCAGGCTCTGCCCGATCCGGTCGGCCTCGGCCGAATCGGCCTCGAGCAGCAGGATCGAACTTGCGGGCACACTCCCCTCCGCGTCGGAAGCGCGGTCAAACGCCGACAGTCTAGCAGCAGGGTCGGTGCTACACTCCCGTGGTCCTTTCGGCTCCGCCGGGCCATCGTGTTGTGTGGTCACTGATCGCGAGCGGGGCGATTCCCACAGGAAGGAGAACTGGCGCATGCGCCGCTACGAACTCATGCTCGTCCTTCGGCCGGACCTGGCCGAGGATCGCGTCCAAGCGACCCTGGACCGCATTACCCGCTCGATCAGTGCTGCCGAGGGCCAGCTTGTCAAGGTGAGCCCTTGGGGCCGTCGCCGACTGGCCTACCCGATTGGCCAGTTCCGAGAGGGGTCCTACTACATCGTGCTGTTCGACGCCCCATCGCCGGCCGTTGACGAGATCGAGCAAGGGCTCCGCATCACCGAGGAACTGCTGCGCCACCTCGTGACTCGCGTCGAGCGCCCCGCGGCTCGTCGTCCGGAGACGGAGATGGAATTGGAGACCATGCCTGTCGACGAGGAGGAGGAGCCGCTGGGCGAATTCATTGACGAGTCGGAGAGTGAGGCCGCACCGGCCGCCATCGATTAGCGTACTGCGTCGTAGGGCGGGAGAGCCGCGATGTCGCTCAACAAGTGCATGATCATCGGAAATCTCGGCCGGGACCCGGAGATGAGGTACACGCCCAGCGGTCAGGCCGTGACGCAGTTCACAGTGGCGGTGAACCGAAACTTCAAGGGAGCGAACGGCGACTGGCAGGAGGAAACGGAGTGGTTCCGCGTCGTGGCTTGGGGGCCGCTTGCTGAGCGCGCCGCCGAATATCTGCGCAAGGGCCGCAAGGTCTACGTCGAGGGACGGCTGCAGACGCGCCAGTGGGAGGACCGTGAGGGCCAGAAGCGGAGCACGACCGAACTGGTCGCCCAAACGGTCACTGCGCTTGACCCGCGACCGCGGGACGAGGCGGAGGGTTCCGAGCCGGGCGGTCCGCGCCCCGCTCGGAAGGAACTCGCACCGGCTGGCCCGGAGGTCGGTGGCGAGACATACACGGATCTCGACGATCTCCCATTCTGACGCACCTAACTGCTGTCATGGCTGACGCCCGCTGACCGTAGTCGAAATGAGAGGATTCCCAACAGTGCCGCCTGTACGGTCGAAGAAGCGAGACGACTACTACCGCGATCGCCGCCGCCGCAAGGTCTGCGCATTTTGCGCGGACAAGGCGCAGCAGATCGACTACAAAGAAGTGAACCGGCTGCGCCGGTACCTATCGGAGCGGGCCAAGATCGAGCCGCGCCGCAAGACGGGCACATGCGCCGAGCACCAGCGACAGCTGTCGGTGGCACTGAAACGGGCCCGGCACGTGGCCCTTCTGCCATACGCCCCGGAGCACCTCCGTCCTTAACCCGTCCGTGAGCGAGGCGGCCGTGACCTGGGACAGCGCGGTCGTCTTCTGAACGGAGCGGCCCCGGAGACGCTGGAGCGGTGGACCGGAGCGTATACTCGGGCGATGTTGACCGAAGACGCTTCCCGCACCTCGTCGTCGGCCGGTCACCCGGAGTCGGGTGTGCCCGCCCCGGTCTGCTACCTGAACGGGGAGTTCCTCCCCCTGGCCGACGCCAACGTCAACATCATGACCCACGCGTTCATGTACGGGACGGCGGTGTTCGAGGGGATTCGTGCCTACTGGAACGCCGATCAGGGACAGCTGTACGGGCTTCGCCTCGCTGAGCATTTCGAGCGGATCTCCGACTCCTGCCGGATCCTGTACATGGACCCGCCCGGCTCAGTCGGAGACCTCGTGGGCCTCACGGTGGAGCTTCTCCGACGGAACGGCTTCCGCGAGGACACCTATGTCCGGCCGTCCGTGTATAAGTCGACGCAGGCCATCGGCGTGCGCCTCCACAACCTCGACCAGGGTTTCTACATCTTGGCTATCCCATTCGGCGACTACATCGACACGACGCATGGAATCCGCACGCACACAGTGTCTTGGCGGAGGGTGAGCGACCAGTCGCTGCCGGCCCGGGCCAAGATCGTCGGCGCCTACGTGAACTCAGCGTTCGCGAAGACGGAGGCGCAGCTGGTCGGTGCGGACGAGGCGATCGTGCTAAGCGAGGACGGCCACGTGTCGGAAGGCAGTGCAGAGAACCTGTTTATGGTGCGGCGTGGTCAGCTCATCACGCCCCCCGTCACGGATGACATCCTCGAAGGAATCACGCGAGCCGGGATCATCGAGCTGGCGGAGCGCGAGCTGGGGACGCGGGTTGTGCAGCGCCACATTGACCGCACCGAGCTATACATCGCGGATGAGCTGTTCCTGTGCGGCACCGGGGCACAGGTCTCACCAGTTGGCGAGGTCGACCACCACGTCGTCGGCGGCGGCGAGATCGGGCCGATCACGCACCGGCTTTCTGAAGCGTACTTCGACGCCGTGAGGGGACGCCTGCCGGCCTACCGGCACTGGCTGACGCCGGTCTACTAGGACAGGACGCGACCTGGATTCCTCGCCGGGGGTCGTGGTGTCTTACCCAGCCATCACCGTTTGCTCGAGATCCTGCCCGGAGCTGTCATCTGGCTCCTCATCCTCGCGCCGGTCGCGCTGAGCTTGTCGTTCCCCGCGCTCGTCGCCTGGTTCGTGCTGAGCTTCGACTTCTACTAGCTACACCGCGCGGTCGTCGTGGTCGTGAGCGTTTCGATCACGCTATTGCGGATCCGCGACGTTCTGGACGCGAACTGCCGGGCGCAGCTGGACGGTCTTGAGGACCTCCGCGCCCGTGAACGCGTGCTCGAAGCCCGCATCGACCGGATCGCCTTGCGCAACCGCGAGCTGGACCGGCTAGGGAGCGGCTGGCCGCGCGTGGCGGGCGGCGCGAGCGGCGGCGGCTACAGAGCGAAGTGGCGACGGTCAGGCGGCTGCTCGCGAGCGGCATCCAGCCGCTCGATCCCCGGGGGCTCGTGCACGTCGCGCTGATCCCCACCTACACCGAGCCGTATAGGACGCTCGAGGCAACAGTGCGCGCGCTGACCGAGGCGGACTGGTAGGCGAGCGGAAGATCGTGGTCATCATCACACGCGAGACTGACTTGGCCGGGCGGGAGCACGTGGCGCGGCGACGCGAGGTCTTTGGCAACCACTTCGCGCACTTGCTCCACATCCTCGATCCGTTCGAGCCCGGGGTGGTCGTGGGTTAGTCGAGCGCGATGGCCTACTGTGGCCGCTGGCTGTACTCGGAGCTGGTTGGCCTTGGCTACGACCCCGCCCGGGTCATTGTCACGGACCTCGAAAGCGATTACCGCGTCCACCGACAGTACTTCGCGTACCTGGCGCACCGCTTCGCGACAGATCCCGACCGCTACCACCGGCTGTACCAGCCGGTGTCCATGTTCCACAACAACCTGTGGAAGGTGCCGCTGACGATTCGGCTCACCGCGGTGGGCGCGACGCGCATCCACATGTGGCGGTCACTGTCCCCTGAGCGGCTCGTCAGCTTCAGCTCCTACGCCGTCAGCCTCAGGACCATCCACAAGGTCGGCTACTGGGCCCCCGACGCGATCCCAGAGGATTCCCGCTTCTAGTGGAAGAGCTTCTTCGCCTTCGCGGGGACATTCCGAGCCGAGCCGCTCTTCATCCCGGTCTTCGGCGACGCCGCGCGTGCCAGGACGTGTCCGCGCACGCTTTACCAGCAGTACACCCAGATCCGCCGGTGGGCCTGGGGCGTTACCGACATCCCGTACTACATCCACCACGCGATGACGCATCCCGAGATCCCCCTCGGCGTGCGGCTCCCATCGCCTTGGGGACCTTTGGTCGGACCATCTCAACCGGGCAATCGCGCCGTACGTCTTGGTGTTCGGGTCCAGCCTGCCGCTGCCGATCAGCAACCAGTTCGGACACTCGGTGTTCGCCCAGACGACGCTGGGCCACAATCTGCCCGTCTACGCGGCGTGGGTGCTGACGGGGGCGTTCTGCTGCCTGATGATCATGGCCTTCATCGAGGGCCGCATCGCGCCGCCGCGGCCGGACTCCTGGACTGTGCTGCGGCAGGCGCTGGTGTACTTCCAGTGGCTGGCAGTCCCCGTTGTGGGAATTGTCTTCAGCAACCTCCCGGCACTCGAGGCGCAGACTCGGCTCATGACCGGGCGACGGCTGGAGTACCGGGTGACCGAGAAAGTGTAGAGTCGCGAGAGTGCCGGGCCTGCGGCGCGGCCGGGGCAGAAGCGGCCGGGGCAGAAGCCGGCAGCCGGGTGGGCCACTGCGCGGCTGCGAGTCTCGGCGCCCGTCCGGTCTTCAGCCGCTCGGTTCCGCTGACTGCGGGGTCGTTGTTCCCGTGATCACGATGACGTCCGTGGTCACCGTCGGGTCGGTCGCCGTCTGGATCGTCACGCCGAACACCGATTGCAGCAGTTGGACCGTCTTTGGCATCCTTGTCTCGGCGCCGTTGTAGAACGTCACTACCGTGCTGGTGTGGAGGGGGCCGGGGGCCCGACCGCCGTTGGCCGACGAGATGGTGACCGACAGCCCGAGCGAGGTCAGGTACGCGGCGACCCTGGTCGCCTGTCCGTTGATGCCTGACCCGTTCTCGACAAGTAACCGGGCCTTCTCCGCGGTGAGCTGCGCGCGCGACTTCGCGGTGACTGGGTTGGTGGCGAGTGCTTGGGCGACTGCCTGCTGGATCGCCGCGACGTTCGGATGCAGCCAGTAGAGGGTGGCGCACTCGGCGGGTGGGCACTGCACCGCGTACTGGGGCGGCGTGAACACGTAGGAGTTGATGTTGGTCGTGTCCGCCCTCTCGATGAGCGACACAAGCTGCGGCAGCTGGTTCTGCGGGAAGTCGGTGTGGATCGCGTTGCGGAGCGCTTGCCCGAGTGCAGCGAGCTTGTTCGGGTCGAGGAAGCTAAGCACGTCGGTCTGCTGGCGCAGGGACGTGATCACCCGCTGCTGCCGCTGTGAACGATCGAAGTCGGACGTCGAATGCCGCGAGCGGGCGTAGGCGAGAGCCTGCTCGCCGTTCATGTGCTGGATACCCGGCTGGATGTACAGCTTGACGGCCCCGAGGCCGTTGTCGGTCGGGTAGTCGTAGTCCGTCACAGGTAGCTGGACGTCGATCGTCACGCCCCCCAGCGTGTCTACGACCTGCCGAAAGCCCGAGAAGTTGACCTCGACGTAGTACGGGATCTGGATCCCGAGCAAGTAGCCAAGGGTCCCCTTGAGGGCGTCCACTCCGCGGTCGGCGTCGCTTCCCGGGAAGAGTCCGGGTGATCCTTCGGCGAAGGTCCAGATGCTGTTGATCTTGTTCGGGTAGACGCCGCCGAAATACGCGTAGGCCGGCCACGAGGGCGGCAATGGTACCTGGTCGAGGTCGCGCGGCACGCTGAACATCGAGACCTGGCCAGTCGTCGGATCGATGCTCGCCACAATCATCGTGTCCGTGTTGAACGTCTGGTCGGCCGGGCGCTGGTCCACGCCCACGAGTAGCACGTTGAGCCGGCCGCCGTTCCAGGGGACGATCGAGGGCTGAGGCTGGGGCGTGGCTCCCACGACCACCGGGGCAGGCGTGGTGCCGGGGGCAGCCGTGACCGTGGGGTTCGCCGGGGCGTCGGTCGTCACGGCCACAAGCGTGTCGTGTGCGATCCGATCGTAGCGGGCCAGAGCGACGTGCGCCAGGCCCATCACGAGCGTCACTCCGACGAGGCCGGCGAGCGACAGCGGCGCCAGCGGCACGCGAGCCCGGCCGAGCCGTCCGCCCTCCGTCATCACGACCGCGGCACAGCGATAGGCATCGACCACGGCGACGAGGCGGTACAGGAACACGAGAACGTCGAGGGCGAGGAGGCCGTCGAGGACGGATGGGTCGAAGACGCTCACCTTGATCATGTCCCGGGTGGGGGCGCTCGCGAGCAGGCCGGCGAGCAGCGCTAGGCCGAGGATCGGGAGGGTTGCGAAACCCAGTGCGCGGGCGTACCGCCTCGCGTAGACGTGACCCAGACCCGGGAAGATGAGGCTGAGGAAGGCCGCCGCGAACGGGGACGGACGCCCGGACGGGCGATCTGCGTGCACCACGGCCGGATCATAGACGCTGTGGCGCGACTGGGTCCGTCGCTCAGGCCATCGGCGTCCGCCCGGCGCGCGGGCGCCGAACGCGTTTCGGTATCCTTGCCGCCAGATGCAGTCGCCCTTCCAGCCCGTCCCAGCCCATCCAGACTTCCCTGCGCAAGAGCACGCCACCCTCGAGATGTGGCGTGAGCGGCGCATGTTCGCGCGCCTGCGTGCCCAGAACGCCGACGGTCCTCGGTGGTCATTCCTCGACGGGCCGATCACGGCCAACAACCCGATGGGCGTCCACCATGCCTGGGGCCGCACGTACAAGGATGTGTTCCAGCGGTTCCATGCGATGCTCGGCCAGGACCAGCGCTGGCAGAACGGGTTCGACTGTCAGGGGCTCTGGGTAGAGGTCAACGTCGAGCGGGAGCTGGGCTTCACCAGCAAGCGCGACATCGAGGACTACGGCATCGCCGAGTTCGTGAGCCTGTGTAAGCAGCGGGTGCTCACGTTCGCCGCCCGACAGACCGAGCAGTCGATCCGCCTCGGCATGTGGATGGACTGGAACGACCCGCACGAGCTTCGGCGCCTGCGGGACCTACTGGCCGACGATCCGGGACGCATGATCACGGCGGAGGGGCCGCGCGGACTGGTCACTGACACGGTCGAGCAGATCGTCGGCCGCCTCGGGATGCCCGATCTCGGTGGCTCCTACTTCACCTTCTCCAATGAGAACAACGACCTGATCTGGGGGTTTCTCGCTGAATGCCACCGCCGCGGATGGCTGTACAAGGGCCACGACACGATGCCCTGGTGCGCGCGGTGCGGGACCGGCATCAGCCAGCACGAGATGTCCGAGGGATATCAGGACCGCGAGGATCCCGGACTCACGGTCCAGTTGCCGCTCTTGGACCGGCCGGGCGAATCGCTTCTGGTGTGGACCACGACGCCGTGGACGCTCACCTCGAACGTGGCCGCCGCTGTTGGCCAGGACCTGCGCTATGCGAAGGTCCGGCAGGACGGCCACCTCTACTGGCTGGGCCGCGGCACCCTGAATCACGCACTCGATGGACCGTTCGAGGTGCTCGAGGAGCGGGCCGGCGCAGACCTTGTCGGCTGGCGGTACGCGGGTCCGTTCGATGACCTGCCGGCGGTGCAGGAGGCGTTTGCGGCCGTGGCGCGCCCCGACGGCGGATCGTATGAGCACCGCGTCGTCGCGTGGGACGAGGTCGGCCAGGACGAGGGAACCGGCATCGTCCACATCGCCCCCGGCTGCGGAGCCGAGGACTTCCAGCTCGGCCGCCGGCTGGGCCTGCCGATGATCGCTCCGCTCGACGAGAACGGCGTGATCGTGCAGGGCTTCGGGTTTCTATCGGGCCGGGATGTCAGGGAGGTGGAGGAGCCGATTATCGAGCGGCTTCGGAAGACCGGGCGCTTCTACCGGGTCGAGCCATATCTGCACCGCTACCCGCACTGCTGGCGCTGCAGCACGCCGCTCGTCTTCCGACTGGTAGACGAGTGGTACATCAGCATGGGCCCGGTCTACGACCAGCCCCGCGAGACGCTCACCCGCGAGCAGGTCGACGCCAGCCTCCGCTACCAGATCATGGAGGTGGTCGACGGGATCCGCTGGATCCCCGATTTCGGCTACGAGCGCGAACTCGACTGGCTCCTGAACATGCACGACTGGATGATTAGCAAGAAGCGCTACTGGGGACTCGCGTTACCGATCTACGACTGCCAGACGTGCGGGACGGTGAGTGTCGTCGGAGGCGTCGCCGAGCTGCACGAGCGCGCGGCCGACGGCTGGGACCGGTTCGCGGGTCACACGCCGCACCGACCCTACATCGACACCGTGCGGATCGCGTGCAGCGGGTGCGGCGCGCCAGTCGAACGGATCCGGGACGTGGGCAACCCCTGGCTCGACGCCGGCATCGTTCCCTTCTCGACGATGCACTACCGCGAGGACCCGGACTACTGGGCACGGTGGTTCCCCGCGGACTTCATCACGGAGAGCTTTCCCGGCCAGTTCCGCAACTGGTTCTACTCGCTACTGGCGATGAGCACCGTGCTCCGTCGGGAGGCTCCCTTTCGGACGATCTTCGGGTACGGGACGCTGTTCGGTGAGGACGGCCGCCCTATGCACAAAAGCTGGGGAAATGCGATCGAGTTCGACGACGCGGCGGAGCGCATGGGCGTCGACGTGATGCGTTGGATGTTCGTCAACGCGCGCCCAGAGGACAACATCCTCTTCGGGTGGCACGCGGCCGACGAGGCTCGGCGCGACCTGCTCGTGCTGTGGAACGTGTATGCGTTCTTCGTGACTTACGCCCGGCTGGCGAGATGGGCCCCGTCGCATCGGATTGTCGACGAGGTGGCGGCGTTCGAGGCTTGGCCTGTGCTCGACCGTTGGATCATGTCGAGGGTCGCGGGGCTCGCGGCTGTCGTACGGGACGACCTGGAGCGGTACGACGCGCTCGCTGCGGCGCGCGAAGTCGCCGGGTATATCGACGAGCTCTCGACGTGGTACCTGCGCCGATCGCGGGACCGCATGCGCGGGTCTGCCGATGCGACCGACCGGGAGCGCGCCTTCGCCACGCTTCATGCGGCGCTGGTTGCTGGCGCACGCGTCTTGGCTCCGATCCTGCCCTTCCTGTCCGAGTCGATCTACCGGAACCTTGTCGGCACGGTGGATTCGTCGAGGCCCGACAGCGTGCACCTGACGAGCTGGCCCGCTAAGGAGCTGACGCCACTGCGCGACATCCGGCTCGAGACGGCAATGGCGACAGTGCGCCGCGCCGTGGAGCTCGCCCGCGGTCTACGGTCACAGGCTGGGCTACGGGTGCGCCAGCCTCTCGCGCGACTCTGGCTGGCCGCGCCGGGAGGGGATCTGCCCGAGCGGGACGCGCTGCTCCGCCTGGTCGCCGACGAGCTCAATGTGCGCGACGTGGAGCTGCTCGGGGACGAATCCGAGCTGGTGGAGCGCCGCGTGAAACCGCTCCTCCCGCGCATCGGCCGCAAGCTCGGGTCACAGATTCCTGCCGTGATGGCGGCGGCGCGCGCCAACGAAGTGGAGTACCTCGACGACGGCTCGGTGCGACTGGCGGGCGTAACGCTGGCACCTGACGAGGTGGAGATCCTGGCGACCCCGCGCCCTGGTACCGCGGTCGCCCACCACGAGGGGCTGGTCGTCGTAATTGACACGAGGCTCACCGACGAGCTGCGGGCTGAGGGAGACGCTCGCGAGCTGCTGAGGGCGGTGCAGGACCTCCGGCGGGATGCGGAACTCGCGCTGGACGATACGATCGCCCTGTGGATCGAGCTGGCGCCGGCCGCCCACCAGCGGCTGGCGCCGTACCTCGAGCGCGTCGTCTCCGAGACGCTGTGCACCGCTGTGCACGTCGCGGCGCCGCCGGCCGAGGTGCCCGCCGCGGACGTCGATCTCGAGGTCGGGCGCGTGCGGATCGGGCTGTGCCGCAGCACGAGTGGCGCGTTGTGAGCGAGGCGGATGTGACCGGGGGGCCGCGCGCGATCGCCGGCACGACCTGGCCTCGCCTTCTGGTGTTCGGCGGCGTGTCGGCTGCGGTGGTGATCGCAGACCAGCTCTCGAAGGCCTGGGTCGATCAGTCGTTCAGGCTGAGCGGAGCTTCCGGCACCGTCGCGGCGTCGGTCGCGGCTCCCACGCCGCTACTCGGAGACTTCGTGCGGATCGCGAAGGGCTACAACAACGGAGCGATCTTCGGCTTGTTCGGGTCGAGCGTGTCGCTCTTCGCGATCGGCAGCCTGGTCGCCATCGCCGTGATCGTGTGGTACGAGCTCGCGCGCGGAGGGCGCGGCTCGTTCCTGCTCACGCTGACGCTGGGACTCCTGCTCGGCGGCGCGATCGGCAACGAGATCGATCGCATCCGGCTGGGCTACGTGATCGACTTCGTCGACATGGGGATCGGGACGTGGCGCTTCTACACGTTCAACGTGGCAGATGCTTCGATCAGCGTCTCGATCGTGGTCCTCGTGGGGCTCGGCTTCCTAGGCGATCCGTTCGCTCCGGCGCGCGTCGCGGGGCACGACCTGGAGCGTGAGACGGCTGGGACCGGCCACGAGACCGGCGACACGGCCAGGTTCGAGACCGGCGAGGGGGCCGACGCCGCCGGGATCTCGGACGGCCGACCCGGCTAGATGGCGGAGCGCGTGAGCCTGACCGTCCCGGCGGGTGCCGACAGGCTCCGCGCGGACCGGTTCGTCGCAGATGCGACGGGGATGTCGCGCGCCTACGTCCAGCGTCTAATCCGCGAGGGCCGGCTGACCCGGGATGGCCGAGCCATTCGCGCCAACGTGCCCATCGCGTCAGGCGACGCGCTCGAGCTCGATGTCCCCGATGTCCGGCCGGTCCAGATCGAGCCCGAGCAGATCCCACTGCGGGTGGTGTACGAGGACGGCGACGTGATGATCGTCGACAAGCCGGCGGGCCTCGTCACGCATCCCTCTCCCGGGCACGCTGGCGGCACGCTCGTCAACGCGTTGCTGGCGATCGGCGGGCCCGAGACGTTCGGCGGCATCGCTGGGGTGGGACGGCCGGGGATCGTGCACCGCCTCGACCGCGATACGAGCGGCCTCCTGATGGTGGCGCGCAACGATCGGGCGCAGATGAGCCTGATGGCGCAGCTCAAGGCCCGCCGCGTCAAGAAGACGTATCTCGCGCTCGTGTCGGGTGAGCCGCCCGCGACCGTCGGACGGATCGAGGCGCCGGTCGGACGCGACCCGCGCCACCGGACGCGGATGGCCGTCGTCCCGAATGGACGACCCGCCGTCACGGCGTACCGGGTGCGCGAGCGGTTCGGTGCTTGGACACTGCTGGAGGTGGACCTAGTGACCGGCCGTACGCACCAGATCCGCGTCCACCTCGCGTCGATTGGGCACCCTGTGGCAGGCGACCCGGTCTACGCGACCGGCGAGGCGCGGCATGGACCGGCAGGGCTGGACCGGCTCTTCCTGCACGCCTGGCGCCTTGAGCTCGAGGCACCCTCCGGCGGGCGCGTGATCCACGCCACGTCCGTGCTGCCGGACGGACTAGAGGTCGTGCTTGGGGCGCTCCGACGAGGCAGGGAGGGGACGCCGTCATGACGTTCTGCCGCGGGGCCGCCGGTGCCATGATCGTGATCATCTCGGGTCCGTCCGGAGTGGGTAAGGACACGATCATCGAGACGCTCCGTGCGAATCACGATCGGCCTGAGTACGAGTACATCGTGACCTGCACGACGCGGGCCGCACGGAGTGGTGAATTGGACGGCACGCACTACCACTTCCTGCCGGAGGACAAGTTCCTCGCCATGCGAGACGCGGGAGAGCTGCTCGAGGCAAACCAGGTGCACGGCTCGCACTGGTACGGCACGCCGCGCGGGGCCGTCTGTCGGGCGCTGGAGCGAGGCAACCATGCGATTCTGAAGATCGACGTCCAGGGTGCCCGGGCGGTGAAGCAGCGTGTCCCCGCTGCGCTGCTGATCTTTCTCGTGCCACCGTCGCTCGAGGCTCTGTTCGGCCGGCTGCGCGACCGCGCCACAGAGACGGCGGACCAGCTGCACGTACGCCAGCGGGACGCAGCCGTCGAACTCGCTCGCCAGGGCGACTACGACCACGTGGTCGTCAACGAGACTGGCGAGGTCGCCCGCACGGCCGCCTGCGTCGCCCGGATCATCGAGGAAGAGCGGGCGCGCCACCCCGATCGGCGCGTCGAGCTCTGACGGTGCCCTCCGGGGGCGGGTGCGAGGTGTCGACCGGCGAGCGTCTGGTCGAAGTCGCGGTCGACGTGCCCGGGCAGGGTGGCGACCGGACGTACACCTACGCTGTACCTCCGGACCTGCTGGACCTGCGCGCGGGTGAGCCGGTGCTGGTCGAGTATGGCCGCCGGGAGGCGGTCGGGATCGTGCTAGGAGAGGCAGAGGCCCCGACCGGCGTGACCGTGAAGCGAGTCGCGGCGCGCGTCCGTGCCGACGGTCCGCTGCTGCCAGCGCTGCAGCTCGCTCTTGTCCGGGAGGTGGCACGCCACTATCTCGCTCCCCTCGCGCTCGTAGTGCGTGCCGCCGTCCCGCCAGGGTTGCTGGAGCGGCTCGACCTAGTCGCGATCGCGGGCGGTGCCCCAGTGCCGCCTGGTGCGGATGGCGGGGTTCGTGGCGACGCCGCTCCCGGGAACATCGCGGGGCCATTGGCGGACGTGTCCCGCGCACCCCTCGACGCGGCCCTCATTCGGATCGCCGCGGCGGGAGCGCACGGCGTCGCCCTGCGGGCCCTTGCGTGGGCCGGCGGGCGCGCGGCGCTCGTCCGCGAGCTGCGGGCGTTGGAGGCCGTCGGCACGATCCACTTGGAATGGCGCCTGACGGCCTCGGGATCGCCAATCCGCCTCGAACGGCGCGTGGCGCTCACCGCCGCCGGCCGAGCGGCGGTACGCGATAGCGCCGCGGCCGGCGGCGCCCGCCTCGGAGTGCGGCAGCGCGAGGTGCTGGGCGTTCTCGCTGTGGTGCCTTCTGGCGAGACACTCCCGGCCGCCCGACTCTCTGCAGCCCACGGCGCCGGGACGGTGGCGGCCCTAGCCCGGCGCGGCCTGGTCGAACTGAGTGTCGGCGAGCGTGTGCGCCGGCCGCTAGCCTATCGTTCCGCAGGGTCCCGTGGCCCCGCGCCGCCCGACGCCAGCCTCTCGGTATCGCAGGCGAGGGCATCGCGGGCCATCATCGCCGCCGTCTATGACCGGCGTGCCGGAACGTTCCTGCTCGACGGCGTCACCGGCGCCGGCCGCACCGCCGTCTATGCCATGGCCATCGATGCCGCGCTCGCCGTCGGCCGCGGCGCCCTCGTGCTGGTGCCGGAGATCGCGCTCGCCATGCCCTTGGTCGATCGCCTGCGCGCCGGCCTCGGTCTCGACATCGCGCTCGTGCACGGCGCGCTCTCGGACGGGGAACGGTCCGACGAGTGGAGGCGGATCCGCGCCGGAGAGGCGCGGATCGTGGTCGGGACGCGGACGGCCGTCCTCGCCCCGCTCGAGGACCCGGGGGTCGTGATCGTGGACGAGGAGCACGACGCAGCCTACAAGTCTGATCGGACGCCCCGCTATCAGGCTCGCGACGTGGCACTCGAGCTGGGGCGGCTCGCGCGCGCGCCCGTCGTGCTGGGCAGCGCGACACCCGACGTCGCGACGCTGGGCCGTGCGCTCGTGGGCGAGATCGAGCACTTCCCGCTCTCCGAACGGGTGTCCGGCGCGCTGCCGCGGGTGACCGTAGTTGACCTGCGCGCAGAGCTCGCTGCCGGCAACCGCAGTCTGCTCTCGCGGCCGCTCGCCGCAGCGCTCGCCGCGCTCGACGTGGCGGCTGGCGACCGGGCGATCCTTATGATCAACCGCCGGGGGTCGGCGAGCGTGGTCTTGTGCCGCGACTGCGGGTACGTGCAGGTCTGTCCAGAGTGCCGACGACCGCTCGTCTACCACGCGGCCGCGGTCGCGCTGCGCTGCCACCACTGCGGCGCCACCGCCCCGCTGGCGGATCGGTGCCCGGCTTGCGGGTCGCCGCGCATTCGCTACCTAGGGGGAGGGACCGAGCGTCTCGAGCGGGAGGTGCGTGAACGATTTCCCCGGTTGCGCACCGCCCGCTTAGACCGCGACGTGCTGGCCCGTCGGGGTGCCGGCGAGCGCGTCCTGGACGACCTCCGGGACGGGCGGATCGACGTCTTGGTGGGGACCGGGCTCGTCGCCAAGGGCATCGACGTCCCGGAGGTGACCCTCGTCGGCGTGGTGTCGGCCGACATCGCGCTGAACCTGCCGGACATCCGGGCGGCCGAGCGGACGTACCAGCTTCTGGCGCAGGCGGTCGGCCGGGCAGGGAGGGGCGAGCAGCCGGGTCAGGCGTTCGTACAAACCTACCAACCCACGCATGCGGCCGTCCTCGCCGTGGCGTCCGGCGACGCCGGGACGTTCTACGAGGCCGAGCTCGCCGAGCGGAGGGCGTTCGGGCTCCCGCCGTACGGGCGCCTGATGAAGCTGACCGTCGCTCTCGAGGACCGCGACTCCGCCGAGGTAGAGGCCGCGCGCATGGCGGCTTCGCTGCGAGAGCGGGCCGCAGCACAGTCGGGGACTCCGGGCGCTGCCACTCCGTCGCACGAGGTCCTGGGGCCGGTGCCCGCCTACATCGCCCGGCGGGCCGGGCGATGGCGCTTCCACGTCGTGGTGTGCGGGCCGGACCCCGTTGGGATCCTCGAGCGGGACCCCGGACCTCCCTGGAGTGTCGACGTCGACCCGGAGTCGCTGCTGTGAGCCGCGCGAGTTCCCGGTATCCTCCCGCATCATGACCGTGAAGCCAATCGTCCTGCTCGGCGACCCGAGGCTGCGGCTCAAGGGCGAGCCCGTGGACAGTTTCGGAAAGTACCTTCACGAACTGCTCGGCGACCTCGCTGAGACGATGCGGGCCGCCCCCGGCGTCGGGCTCGCCGCTCCCCAAATCGGCGTTGCACTGCAGGCCTGCGTGGTCGAACTGGAAGGCCAGCTGCACGAACTGGTCAACCCGACGATCGTCCGCGCCAGCGGGGACGATCGGGACATCGAGGGCTGCCTCAGCATCCCGGGGTACGCGGCGTACGTCACGCGCCGGGAGCGCGTGTGGATCGTTGCGCAGAACCGGCTGGGACGGACGATCAAGGTGGCCGGCGCCGGTCTTCTGGCGCGCGCGATGCAGCATGAGATCGACCACTTGCACGGTAAGCTCTATATCGATTACCTGAGTTCGATGGACGAGCTGTTCCCCGTCGGCCAGGACGACGCGGAGCAGGAGACCGGGCTGGGCGCCGAGCACCGCACCCTCGTCGGGTGACCGTGAAGCCGACCGTCCCGGCGACGAGCGGCGTCCCCACCGTCTTCCTCGGCACAGGCCCGTTCGGACTGCCCATCATCGATGCCCTCGCGTCCCTCCGCGAGGTGCGGATGGTCGGCGTCGTGGCTGGACCACCGAGGCCCGCTGGCCGCGGCGCCAGCGTGCACCGGTCGCCCGTGGCATTGCGGGCGGAGACGCTCGGCCTCGCGCCCATCCTCGAACCGGTCAGACTGCGGGCCGAGTCCGCGATCGCCGATGTCCTCGCACTGAGCCCCGAGCTGCTCGTGCTGGCCGACTATGGGCAGCTCGTGCCGGGCGCTCTTCTCGCGCGCCCGGAGCACGGGGCGCTGAACCTGCACCCGTCGCTGCTACCGCGCCACCGCGGAGCGTCGCCGGTTGCGGCCACGATCCTGGCCGGGGACCGGCAGGCGGGCGTGACGCTGATGTGCATGGACGAGGGGCTCGACACCGGACCGGTGGTGGCGCAGGTGGCCGTGTCGCTCGATGGGGCGGAGACGGCACCACAGCTGGAGGCGTGGCTTGCGGCGGAAGGAGCGGAGCTCCTGCGCTCGACGATCGGGGACTGGCTCGCGGGTCGAAGGCAGGTGCGTCCACAGCCCTCCGAGGGCGTCACGATGTCGCGTCCGCTGCGGCGCGAGCATGGACGCTTGGACCCGGAGCGGGACGCCGTGACGCTCGAGCGGCAGGTGCGTGCCTACCAGCCCTGGCCGGGAACCTGGTGCCCGACGGTGGCCGGCCGGCTGATCGTGTGGGCTGCTAGGCCGCTCGTCGTCAACCGGCGGGGCGCCCCGCCAGACCAGCGTCCGCTCACCGGTGACGGCGTCATCGGCTACTTTGTCCCGGACGGCGACGGGCTGGCGTTGCTCGTGGCGGACGGGAGCCTCCGGCTCGATGAGGTACAGCTGGCCGGCGGCCGCCGGATGACCTCCGCAGCGCTCCGGCGGGGCCACCCGGAGCTTGTCGGCAGCCGGGTCGGCGACCCGGCGCTACCATGAACGTCCCATGTCCGACCGGCGAGCCCTGCCGGTAAGCACGCGTGTCCCTGACCAGGGCGCGGACGCGCGGCCCGGTCTGTCGGGTATCCCGCCCGCGGAGCTGGCCGCATGGGTGGAGTCGTCGGGGGAGGCTGCCTACCGGGCGCGCCAGGTGGGCGACTTCCTTTGGCGACGCCATGCCGTGGACGTCTCGGAAATGCGTACCCTCCCGGCCGCCCTGCGGGCGGCACTCGGGGAGGCGTTCAGTGTCTCGAAGCTCGTCGAGACACTGGTCCGACCTGCCGACGGAGGCCTGACCGAGAAGGCGCTGCATCGTTTGGCGGACGGCTGTCTGATCGAGTCGGTGCTGATGCGGTACCCGAGCCGGCCCGGGCGTCGCGAGCGGGCGACGGTCTGCATCTCGAGCCAGGCGGGCTGCGCTGTCGGCTGCCCATTCTGTGCCTCGGGCGAGCTCGGCTTCGAACGGGACCTGGACACGGCGGAGATCGTGGACCAGGTGCGCTTCTGGGCTCGTCGACTTGCCGCAGCCGGCCGGCACGTCACCAACGTCGTGTTCATGGGCATGGGCGAGCCACTGCTGAACGCGGACGCGGTGGTCGCCGCCGCCGATGCGCTCGTTGACCCGGTTCGATTCGGGCTGGGCGCGCGGCACGTGGCGATCAGCACGAGCGGTGTGATCCCGGGTATCGATCGCCTGACGGCGCTGCACCCCGCGTGGACGCTTGCGGTGTCGCTCCACGCCGCGCGGCCAGCGCTGCGCGACGTGCTCGTGCCGGTCAACCGTCGCTACCCCGTGGCTGCGGTCGTCGAGGCGGCGAGCGCCTACGCGGCTGCGACGGGCCGGCGGGTCAGTTATGAGTACGTGATGATCAACGGGATCAACGACACATCCGCTGATGGGGCCGCGGTCGCTGGCCTGCTGCACGGGCGCCTGGCGCACGTGAACCTGATCCCGATGAACCCTGTCGCCCACACGCCCTGGCGCCCCAGCAGCACGCAGCGGATCGATGCGTTCGCGGCAGAGCTCCACGGTGCCGGGATCCCGGTCACAGTCCGCCGCAACCGTGGCGACGAGATCGGGGCGGCCTGCGGGCAGCTTGCGGCGGAGCATGCGGGAGATCCGGCCCCAGCAGTCGTTCGGTTGCGGCGCGAACGCTTGGAGCGAGTGGGGGCGGCGGCACTCGGCGCCGAGCGCGTTTGAGCACGGGTCGGGCGCGGCTGGCGGCTGGTCTCCTCGAGGCGGACTTCGGGAACCTGTACCGCGTCGTCCGCAAACTCGAACGTGCGGGTGCTGACCGGCTACACCTCGACGTAATGGATGGCCATTTCGTGCCCCACCTCACGTTCGGGCCGGATGTGGTGCGCGCGCTGCGCCGGCTCACACGTCTGCCGCTCGACGTGCACCTGCTGGTCGACCACCCGTCCACACTGGTAGACGGGCTCGTTGGGGCCGGCGCAGACTCGATCACTATGCACGTCGAGGCGTCCGAGTCCGTCGAGGTTCTGCGCGAGGCGCTCGCGGTGGTCCGGCGAGCCGGGCTTGCCCCTGGCCTTGCGATCAGGCCCGTCACACCGGTCGGCGCTCTCGTGCCGTTCCGCGACGCCCTGGACATCGCACTAGTCTTGCTCGTGGACCCGGTCGCGCAGGGACAGCGCTTTCGGCGCGAGCTGGCCAGCAAGGTGTGGGATGCCCGTGATCTCTTCGCGGGGCGTCCGTACGGGTGGGAGGTGCACGTCGAGGGCGGGATCGGCCTCGAGACGGCGGACATGGTCGGTGGGTGCGGCGCCGACATCCTGATCGTGGGGTCTGGGCTCTTCGAACGCGGGCACGATCTCGCGCGGGAGATCCGGTTGGTCAAGGCGCTGGCCGACGAGGGCTGGACGCGCGACATTGGGCGCAGCGAGCTGCCCGTCCCGCGGGAGTCGTGGTCAGTGGTAGCCACGCTCGCCCACGCCGAAGCGGACGAATTGAGCCGCACGATCGAGCGGGAGGGCATTCCCACGCTCGTGCTCCGGACGGGCCCGTGGGTCCCGGGCGTCGATGCCGAGCGGGCGGTGATGGTCCCGTTGTCCGCGGAAGCCTTCACCCGCAAGCGGTTCGGGCTCGGCTTCGCTGTGGAAGATGAGACGCTGTGACACGGCTGTCCGGGTCGGCCTCGGACCAGCTGGGTGAGCGCAACAACCGCATCCTCCTAGTCGCCGTCGCACTGCACGTGGCGATCCTCAGCGGCCTGATGATTGCGAAGGGAATCGGCGTCACACCTGACGTGCTGCTCGCGGGTTCGCGCTCGCGGCCATCGTGCTCGGACGGGGCCGGCTCTTCTTCCGCGATTGGGTGCCGTTCATTGCGCTGTTCTTCGGTCGGCGCTGGGCTCGTGGCCGTGCTCGCGTGGCGGGGCGAGCTTGCCGGCTCGTTTGCCTACGCCGTGCCGGCCGCGCTGGTGCTGACCGGGCTCTCGGCCGCGGCAAACGGCCTCATCTCGCACTGACGCGATGCGACTGCTCCTGCAGCGCGTGAGCCGCGCGGAGGTCCGAGTCGCGGGCGAATCCGCCGCGCAGATCGGGGTTGGCCTCGTCGCGCTCGTGGGGGTCGGTCATGGGGACACGCCGGAAGTCGCGCGGGCGATGGCGCGTCGGACGGCAGAGCTTCGCATCTTCGCGGATGCCGACGGGAGGACGAACCGCTCACTGCTGGATGTCGGTGGCGAGGTGCTTGCGGTCAGCCAGTTCACGCTGTACGCGGACACAAGCCGCGGCCGCCGACCATCGTTCCTGAGAGCCGCGCCGCCCGACCTGGCCGAGCGGCTCTACCGGATCTACGCGGACACGCTCGAGTCGCTGGGAGCATCGGTCGGCCGCGGCGTGTTCGGAGCGCGCATGGAGGTCGACCTCATCAACGATGGGCCGTTTACGATCTGGCTCGACAGCAACGCCGACCAGACCTGAGCGCGCCGGAGGGACCCGGCCGCCGGGTCAGTCCGACTTGCTGAGCGTTCGGCGGCAGCGGGTGCAGACGAGCGCGTTCACTGCCTTGCCGTTCTGCTGGATCTGCAGCCGATGTAGGTTTGGCTCGCAGCGGCGGTGGGTGCGCACGCGGTTCATCCCGCTCGACTGGGGGTTGAAGCCGCCCATCGAGGATTTGCTGCAGATCGCGCAGGAGCGGGCCATGTGTTCCTCAGGGATGCGGAAACAACGTCAGGACCGGGCGCGCCGGACTGCGGCGCGGCGGTTGCGTACTATAGCATGTCGTTCGACCGCATCGCGATCTGAAGGGACACCCCCGCCGTGAACCCAGTTCCCGGACACGCCCTCGTGACGCGCAGGGCAGTCGCCAACGTCGTGCGCGATGCTGCAGCGGGATCGTATGGCGTAGTCGGGTTCATGAACCCGGACCTGCGCTCCCGCCTGCTGTCTCTGGTTCGCTACGGAACCCCCGGCGTGTCCGTCCGCATTGCGCCGACGCTCGACGTGCGGATCTCACTGCGGGTCGCGTTCGGCGTGCCGATCGCAGAGGTGGCGAGCAACGTCGAGTCCGCCGTGCGGTATGCCGTGCGGCACGCCCTCGGCCGCGATATCGACAGCGTCGCGATCCACGTGGGTGGCTTGCAGGTCCGCCACACCGCCAAGCGCGAGACGGGAGTTGACCCCGAGTGAGCCGTCGTGGCACGGACGGTGAGGGCCTGCTGGACGCTCTTCGCGGTAGCCTCGCGCTGCTGGAAGAGTCGGCTGAGTCGATCAACGCCCTGAACGTGTTCCCGGTGCCAGACGGCGACACCGGCTCGAACATGCTCGCCACCCTGCGGGCGGCGCTCGCCGAGGCGGAGGCGCTGCCGACCGAGGACCGCACCGTCGGCGGCGTTACTGCGGCGGTCGGACACGGCGCACTGATGGGGGCGCGCGGGAACAGCGGCGTGATCCTCTCCCAGATCCTTCGAGGCATGGCCGAGGCGCTGGCGGGCCGGTCACGCATGAGCGCGCTTGACCTCGCCCACGCGCTCACCACGGGCAGCCAGAAGGCGCACAGCGCGGTGCTGAAGCCGGTTGAGGGCACGATCCTGACTGTCGTTCGCGATACGGCAGCGGCAGCGGTCGCGGCTGCCGAGCACGAGCCGGACATGGAGGCAGTCGTTGGGGCCGCGGTGTGCGGCGGAGCAGGCCGTGGCGCGCACCCCGTCGCTGCTGCCCGTCCTGCGTGAGGCAGGCGTCGTGGATGCCGGCGGCGAGGGCCTTTATCGCATCCTGCAGGGCGCGTTACGGGCGATCGTGGTCCGGGCCGCGCGGGACGAGCCGTTGGGAGCAGAGGCGCCGCACCCGGCGGCTGTAATCGCGAAAGGGGAGGACGGGTTCGGGTACGAGACGATGTTCCTCGTGACGCCCGCAACCGGGCGGTCGCTCGATCTCGATGCGATCCGCGTTCGCCTGACCGAGCTTGGCGAGTCCGTGCTGGTGGCGGGTGACGCACGGGCCGCCAAGGTACACGTCCATGGCGAGCGGCCTGACCAGGTCCTTGCCTTTGGGCTGTCGCTCGGGCTGCTCAGCCACATCACGGTCGAGAACCTAGACCGGCAAGCCCGCGAGGCACGCGAGGCGCGTGCGCAAGCCTTCGCGGGGGAATCCTCGATGGCACACGCCTACGGTACCGACGGCCTGCACTCGTACTACTCAGCCGGGCGACACGAAGCAGTGCCGCTGGGTGATCCTGCATACCTGCCGGAGGCTGCGCCGCACGCGGAGTCCATTGCCGTCCACGATCCCGTCGACCACCGACATGCCGAGTTGACGCACCATCTCGCAGATTTCCCAGGTGTCCATGTCGGGCCGCCCATCGTCGCCGTCGCGTCGGGCGATGGGATCGTCGCGATCTTCCGCAGCTTCGGCGTCGCGGACGTCGTTGGCGGCGGCCAGTCGGCGAATCCGTCCGCTGGCGAGCTGCTCAGGGCAGCCCAGGGGCTCGGCACCCACGAGGTGCTGATGCTGCCGAACAACCCTAATGTGAAGCTGGCCGCCGAGCAGGCGGCCGGACTTGCTCGGGACATCCGGATCGTCGTCGTGCCCACTCGGAACCCGCCGGAGGGATTCGCGGCGCTCCTGGCGTACGACGCCGGGCGGGACGCCGAGGCGAATGCGGGCACGATGCTCTCGGCCGCGCGGGGTGTGCAGACCCTGCAGGTCACGGACGCGATCCGCGACGCGAAGATCGGCGGTCGCAAGGTGAAGAAGGGGCACGTAATCGTCCTGGATCCGGACGACGGTCTGGTAACGACCGACGCGAGCCGGCAGGAGGCGGTGCTGGCAGGCGTCGCCCTGCTCCGGCCTGGGTACGAGCTGCTCACCGTCTACTACGGCGACGGAGCCGACCTGGCTGAGGCCGAGGAGCTTACGACCGCGCTGCGCAGCAGGCTCACAGGTGTTGAGGTGGAGCTGGTGCACGGCGGGCAGCCGCACTACCGTTACTTCCTCGCGGCGGAGTGACGGTCGTGACCGGCCGGCGCCGGGCGCGAGCGTGAGCGTCGGCGGCGTGGCGCACGGGCAAGTGGCGCCGCCCGTCGACCCCCTGGCGATGCCGCTGGCGCGCGCGGGCCTGGCGGGCGGTCCCATCTCCAGCCGGCTCCGGCGTGCCGGCATCCTAAGCGTCGCGGACCTCTTGTTTCACCTTCCCCGCCGCTATGAGGACGTGCGCGAGATGCGCACGCTGCGATGGATCGCGGCGGCGCGCCCGGCCGAACCCGTGAGTGCCCGCGTCACCGTCCTCGACGTGCAGGTGGGCCAGACGTTCCGTAGGCGGGTCTGGGTCGTGACCGCGCGGCTGCTCGACGACGAAGGTGGTGAGGGCACCGCTGTCTGGTACGGTCGGCAGTACGTGGAGCGGAGAGTCCACGCCGGCGACAGGATCGTGATTACCGGCCGCGCTGTGGTGAAGGGATGGCTCCCGGTCGTGGAGTTCCACGGCCCGGAGTTCGGGCCGGACGTGGCCGGCTCGCTCCATGCGGGCCGGATCGTCCCCGTCTACCGTCTCACCGCCGGCGTCACAAACCCCTCGCTGCGGCGCCTCATCCGCCTGGCACTCACCCGATATGCCGAGTCGATCGTCGACTACCTGCCCGAGCCAGTGCGCGAGCGGCACGGGCTGGTGGGGCTCGGCGACGCGCTTGAGCAGGCGCACTTCGCCGAGGCGTTCGACCGGCGCGACGCCGCGCTGCGCCGGCTGGCCTTTGACGAGCTCTTGGCGCTGCAGGTGGGGATGATCTCGCGGGATCGCCAGCGCCGGCCCGAAACCGCGGACAGGGTGGTGGTCTCAGACGGGCGCTATGCGTCGGCGGTGAGCGCGATCGAGGACGAGCTCACGCGGCAGCGCGATCGATCCGAAGGCGGCAGTGGACCGTCGCAGCGTCGCGCGCGGCTCACTCCAGATCAGGTCGCTGCGCTCGCGTCGATCCGGGCCGACATGGCATCGAGCCGCCCCATGCTCCGGCTTCTGCAGGGCGATGTCGGGTCGGGTAAGACCGCCGTGGCGGCGCTTGCCCTCGCCTTGGCGGCCGACTCGGGCCATCAGGCGGCAGTGCTCGCGCCGACCGACCTGCTGGCTCGCCAGCATGCTGAGACGCTGACCCGCCTGCTCGAGCCACTTGGTCACGCAGTCACCCTCTTCACTGGGTCGCTGCCGGCCGGGGAGCGGGAGCGTACGCTGTCACGGATCGGCGGCGATCGAGAGGCGGCGCTCGTGATCGTGGGCACGCACGCCCTGATCCAAGAGTCCGTGCGATTCCGTGACTTGGCACTCGTAGTGATCGACGAGCAGCATCGTTTCGGCGTGTCGCAGCGGGATGCGCTGGCGCAGAAGGGCCGCAACCCTCACGTGCTACTGATGACCGCGACGCCGATCCCCCAGACCCTGGCACGCGTCTTCTACGCGGACCTCGACGTCTCCGACCTGCGCACGCTTCCGGAGGGACGCGTGCCGGTGCTCACCGGCATCCGCCGCTTCGGCCAGCTGCTGGGGGACGACCCCGCGGAGCCCGCCCGGGGAACGTGGCAGCTGGTGGCCCGCGAGTTGGATTTCGGCCGCCGTGTGTTTGTCGTAGTGCCGCTCGTCGACGAGGACGAGTCCTCGGAGGCAGTGGCCGTGGAGGAGGCGGCGGCGATGGTGCGTCAGGTGTTGCCAGAGGCGGCGCGACGCGCCGGCCTCGCTGACGTCCGGGCTGGCATTGGTGTCGTGCACGGGCAGATGCCCGCCAGGGAGCGGGACGCCGCGATGGAGGCGTTCCGCCGTGGCGATGTTGGTGTCCTCGTTGGCACGACGGTCGTTGAAGTGGGCGTCGACGTCCCAGAGGCGTCTGTAATGGTGATCCTTAACGCGGACCGGTTCGGCGTCGCGCAGCTGCACCAGCTCCGAGGGCGTGTGGGTCGCGGAGTGTGGCAGTCATACTGCGTTCTCGTCTCGGACGCGGTCGACGAGGTGGCGCGCGCGCGGCTTGAGGCCGTAGAGCAGACCCGCGATGGCTTCCTCCTGGCCGAGGAGGACCTCCGACTCCGGCGGGCGGGCGACCTTCTCGGCGTGGAGCAGAGCGGTCTGCCGCCGCTTCGAATCGCCCGGCTGGACGAGCCGACGGACCGCGACCTGTCCGCGGCGGCGCGCGAGGAGGCGTTGCGCGCCGTAGACGCCGACGGCGCGCTCGACCCGGCGCTCGCGGCGCTCGGACGTCAGCTTGCGACCGGGTGGCTCGCACGCGTCGGCGCCGGCGACGCACTGCCGGAACTCGGGGAGGCGTCCGCGGATGTCCCGGTGAGAGGTCGTCATGCGTGAGGCGGGTCGCGTTATCGCAGGCGCGGCGCAGGGCCGCCGCCTGCTGCATCCGGGGGCACGGACCCGGCCGCTCGGCGACCGCGTCAAGCAGGCTATCTTCGGCTCGCTCGAGCCGATGCTGGCCGGGGCCCGCGTCCTCGACTTGTTCGCCGGCAGCGGCGCCGGCGGCATCGAGGCGCTGAGCCGCGGTGCCGCGAGCTGCGACTTCGTCGAGCGAGACCCAGACGCGGTGCGGGTCCTCGAGGAGAACCTGCACCGGACGGCACTTGCTGGATCCCGCGCGCGGGTCCACTGCCGTGACGTCCGCACGTACCTGTCCGAGGCGAGCGGGCCGTTCGACGTGGTGCTGGTCGATCCGCCTTTCGGGGACGCTGCTATGCTCGACGCGCTCCGGCAGCTCGGCACGGGAACGGTCCTGCGGCCGGGCTCGGTGGTGGTGGCCCGCCACTTCTGGCGGGATGTGCTGCCCGAGCGAGTCGGTCACCTGGCACGTCTGCGGGAGCGTCGGATCGGCGAGGGCTTGGTCACGGTCTATGGTCCGCGGCCGGGGGATCCGGCGGGCAATCCGGGATCTAACGACGCCGATGTGCAGGGTACCGCGGGGCAGGCTGACTGACGGTCGGGGAGGCGAGATGAGCGTCGCGATCTACCCGGGGTCGTTCGATCCGATCACGTACGGCCACCTCGACGTCATTGGTCGCGCGGCACGCATCTTCGACCGTCTCGTGGTTGCCGTGCTCCAGAATCCGCGCAAGGAAGCCCTACTTGGCGAGGACGACCGGACTGACGTAATCCGCCGGTGCATCGACGAGGAGCTCGCGCCCGAGGTCGCGCGCCGGGTCTCCATTGAGCGGTTCGACGGGCTCACGGTCGATGCTGCCAGGCACAACGGGGCCGCGTTTGTGGTGCGCGGCCTGCGAGCCGTCAGCGACTTCGAGAGTGAGCTGCAGATGGCGCATTTCAACCGGAAACTGGCGCCCGAGATCGACACCGTGTTCCTCATGACCGCGCTTGAGCACGCGTACCTGAGCTCGAGCCTCGTCAAGGAGATCGCGCGCTTCGGCGGGGACGTGCGGGGGATGGTGCCGCCGGCCGTCGCCGAGCGCTTGGAGGCAGCGGCAGCGGGCTGGAGCAGGGACCCTGCAGTGGGCTAGAATTTCCATTTAGCCCGGGACGCCCTCCCGGGCGGCCGCAGGAGGTTCCCGCCATCGACATCATCTTCCTCGTCGAGCGTCTCGAGTCGATTGTGGCCAACGGGAAGAGGCTGCCCCTCACCAACAACGTCGTCATCGACCAAGCGACGGCGCTGGACCTGATCGACCAGCTGCGCGTCGCCGTGCCCGAAGAGGTCCGGCAGGCCAAGCGGGTCAACCAGGAGTCGGATCGAATCCTGGAGAAGGCGCAAGAAGAAGCGGACCGGATCGTCGCGCGGGCGCAGGAGCAGGCTGCGTTCCTAATCGAGGAGCGTGAACTGACGCGCGCAGCCGATGTTCGGTCACAGGAGATCATCGCGGACGGGCACCGCGACGCGGACGAGATCCGAAGGGGGGCGGACGAGTACGCCGCGAACGTCCTGGTCCGGCTTGAGGGGGAGTGCGTGAAGGCTCTGCAGAGTATCCGGCACGGAATCGAGATGCTGGATGAGCGTCGGGGAGCGGAGCCTCAGGGGGAGCAGGGCGCGGACTCGATCGATGAGCCGGACCGCATAGCGGGCCATGCTCGCGTTTAACGTTGCGGGCCTCATGGGCTCGGTCCCGGGGACCGATCGCCGATACGAGATCAATGGCGCGCAACTGGACCTCCCTGACGATCTGCGTCTGGCACGGCCGATCAGTGGCATCGTGCGGCTCTCCCGCACGTCGAGGAGTATCCTCGCAGACGCCGATCTCACGACGGCACTCCAGGAATCCTGCAGCCGCTGCCTGCGCCCGGTAGTGGCCGCGGTCCACGTCGAGCTCCTCGAGGAGGCGCTGCCCACCATCGACTTGCACACCGGGCTCCCGCTCGACGCGGGCGCGGAACCGGACGTGCTGCGCATCGACGACCACCACGTCCTAGACCTGGCTGTGTCGGTGGGCGAGGCGATCTCGATGGCCGAGCCAATCGCTCCGCTCTGTCGCCCCGACTGCCGCGGCCTCTGTCCGGAGTGCGGCGTCGACCTGAACGATGATCCCGCGCACGAGCACCCGGGCGAACCCATGGATGGGCGGCTCGCCACGCTCATCGACTGGCACCTCACAGACACCGACCCCACAACCCGCTGAGCCGTCAGGTCCTCCCTGCGGCAACCGAGAGGAGACACTCATGGGGCTTCCAAAGCGCAAGACATCGCACGCGGCTCAGGGCGACCGCCGGGCCCACGCCGCGCTCACGATGCCGAACGTGGAGTCGTGCCCGCATTGCCACGAGCCGAAGTTGAGTCACCACGCGTGCCCGAACTGTGGGTGGTACGCCGGCCGCGAGGCCGTGCGGATCAAGGCCAAGGCCGCGGGCGAGCCCGGCCGGTCCTGACGGCGGAGCGTCGCCGGTAGTTGGGGAGCGCATGGACGGCCCATCGACCGCAGCCACTGCTTCGGACCGGCGCTTGTGCGTGGCGGTCGACGCTCTGGGTGGAGACCACGGTCCGGCCGAGGTCGTGCCAGGTGCGCTTGCCTGGGCGCGAGAGCATCCCGGGGCCGACGTCATCTTGGTCGGAGACGAGGCGCGCGTGGCGCCGCACATGCACGGTGGCCTGCCGCCGCATGTGACCATCGTGCCCGCGTCGGAGCTGGTTGCAATGGACGAACCCGCGGCAGTCTCGGTCCGACGCAAGCGCGACGCCAGCATCAACGTGGCTATGCGTCTCGTCCGGGAGGGGCGGGCGGACGCGGTAGTCACCGCGGGCCACACGGGTGCCGGCGTCGCGGCTGCGATCCTGAACTTGGGTCGCCTCCCCGGGGTCGATCGGCCCGCGTTGGCCGTCCAGATGGTCGGCGACAAGGGACCGTTCGTGTTGCTCGACATCGGCGCGACGACTGATTCGACGGGCCTCAACCTCGCGCAATACGCCCGTATGGGTGCCATCTACGCGGAAAAGGTCCTGGGGGTCGCCAGCCCCTCGGTCGCCCTGTTGTCGATTGGCGAGGAGGGCGGCAAGGGCGAGCGGCGAGTCCAGGAGGCGACGGCCGCTTTGGTCGACGGTGACCTGCGGTTCGTGGGGAACGTCGAAGGCAAGGACCTTGTCGATCACCTGGCCGACGTCGTGGTGTGCGACGCGTCGGTCGGGAATGTGACGATGAAGTTCTTCGAGGGGCTATCGGGGTTCATCTTCGACTTGTTGCGTCGCGAGTTCCGCCGCCCGCCGCTCGGGCCGCTCGCCTACGTACTCATGCGACCTGGCATCGCCCGGATCCGGGGACGCTTCGACTACGAGCGCACGGGCGGGGCGCTGCTGCTGGGAGTCCGGGGATCGGTCATCATCACGCACGGCAGGGCTCGAGCGCGGATGATCTCATACGCCGTGGGTGTCGGCGCTGACACGGCACGAGCGAACGTGCCGCAGCTGATCGCGGACGCGCTCGGGCCGCGGGGGCGCCGCAGCCTCGCACCGGCGGCGGGCACAAAGGAGATAGCCTGATGGCATCGACGGACGACGACGGCACTCGGGTCCTGACGGTGCGACGCCGGGTTATCGGCACGATGGCGCGCGCGGCGGCGGAGGGCGATCCGGGGGTGCTGCGTGTGGGGCGGGGCGGTACAGCGTTCTGGGCGTGGCTTGCAGGCCCCGCCGTGACGGCCCGACTCCGCGGTGGGAGGGTGCACGTCCGGCTCTTCGTCGTCGCGCGTGCGGGAGAGCCGCTCGGAACGCTGGCGACCCGCCTCCGCCGCGTGATCGCGGAGACCATCGAGCGTCAGCTGGGGCTGGAGCTCGGCGAGGTGACGATCCTCGTCGACGGCGTCGGCGGCTGACGGGTGCCGGCCCGCGCACCGGACCCGCACGCCGCGAACCGCGCGGCGCGGCGCCTGGCACTGGCTGCCGTGTTCGAGGCAGACTTCGGGCAGCGGACAGCCGCGGCCGCGCTGGAACGCCAGATCTCCGACCTCGGGGCCGACGACGAGAGTGCCGCGTACGCCCGGTCGCTCGTCGAAGCCGTGGTTCGGCATCGGGACTCGATCGACGCCCGGATCGAGGCGTCCGCGCCCGCATACCCGGTCGTCCAGCTCGCCAGAATCGACCGCGCGCTCTTGCGTTCGGCCCTTGGGGAACTGCTACACTCCGCGGCGACGCCGGCCCGAGTGGTCATTGCGGAGTGGGTCGGCCTCGCGAGAACCTACAGCGGGGAACCTGCCCGCCGACTCCTGAACGGTGTCCTCGGAAGGATCGCGGACGAGACAGGATTGGCCGCACCCGTGCGGGGGGCAGGGGATCGTGAGTCTAGGCGGTCGAGGTCAGGCGGCACGGGACCGCCATGATGAGGAGGTAGGACGGGTGACGGCATCAACCTACGAGCGGCTCAAGAAGATCGTCGTCGAGCAGCTCGGCGTCGACGAGGACGAGGTCAAGCCCGAGGCCTCGTTCGTGGACGACCTGAACGCGGACTCGCTGGACCTCGTCGAGCTGATCATGAGCCTCGAGGAAGAGTTCGGCACCGAGATCTCCGACGAGGACGCCGAGAAGATCCGCACGGTCCAGGACGCAGCCGATTACATCGACGAGCACAGCGCACAGTAACCCGACACCGTCCGCAATGGACCGGGCAGGCGAGCTTGCAGTCAGGCTTGGCCTCCCAGTGACGGATCGCGCCCTGCTGGAACGGGCGCTGGTCCACGGCAGCTTTACCAACGAGCATCCCGAGGAGCCCGGGGGCTCGAACGAACGGCTCGAGTTCCTGGGCGACGCCGTCGTGTCGCTCGTGATCTCCGACGCGCTGTTCGAGCGCCACCCGGGCGAGGACGAGGGCTCCCTCACGGCGCGCCGCGCCGCGCTTGTGTCGACGCGGGCCTTGGCGCGGGTCGCTCAGCGGCTCCGCCTCGACGAGCTGATCGTTCTCGGGCAGGGCGCGGAGCGGACAGGCGAGCGACGCCGGGCATCCGTCCTGGCCGCCACGTTCGAAGCCGTCGCAGCGGCCGTGTACCTGGATCAGGGCTTTGCCACCACCCGGGCCTGGCTGATCGCGCTGCTCGCCGACGAGCTCGACGAGGAGATCCCAGTCGCGAGTCTGAAGTCGCCCAAGAGCCGATTGCAGGAGATCAGCTACGTGCGCTGCGGTGTTCCGCCGTCGTACCAGCTCGTGAGCGCGGTCGGTCCAGACCACGCCAAGCAGTACGTCGTGGACGTGGCCGTGGGTGCACGGATGCTCGGACGGGGCGAGGGCAGCAACCGCCGGGACGCAGAGACAGAGGCGGCCAAGCGTGCCCTCGCGGTCTTGGAGGACGCGGTCGCGGCCACGGGCTGGCCTGCCCCTAGGTTGGATTCGGACACCAACTCGGCGGACCGACAGGCCGCCGAGGAGCCAAGTTCGTGACGCTCCGTCGCATAGGGCCAGGCGGATGACCGCGAGAGCGCGGCTGCGCGCCCTCCGCATGCTCGGCTTCAAGTCATTCGCCGAGCGCACCGAGATTGAGTTCGGGGCCGGCATCAGCGCCGTCGTCGGTCCAAACGGCAGCGGCAAGAGCAACCTCGCCGACGCGCTGCGCTGGACGCTCGGGGGACAGGGTCGGTCGCTTCGGATCCGCCGCGCAGAGGATGTCATCTTCGCGGGGTCCGAACGGCGGCGCGCGATCGGGATGGCCGACGTCACGCTCCTGCTCGACAACGCCGACGGGCTCCTGCCCCTCGACTTCGCCGAAGTAGCCCTCGGTCGTCGACTATTCCGTTCTGGTGAGAACGACTACCTGGTCAATCGCCAGCGCGTGCGACATCGCGACTTGGTCGACCTGCTCGACTCGGCCAACCTCGCCGAGAACGCGTTCCTGTTCATCGGCCAGGGAATGGTTGACCAGGCGCTCGCATTGAGGCCGGAGGAGCGGCGCGCCCTGTTCGAAGAGGTGGCTGGTGTGCGGCGGCACGAGCGGCGCCGGCGCCAGGCGGAGGCCCAGCTGGTCGAGGCTGAAGCGAACCTCGCGCGCGTCCGGGATGTGCTCGTGGAGCTGCGGCCACAGGCGCGCCGGCTCGCTCAGCAGGTGGAGCAAGAAGGCGCGCGCCGGACTGCAGCAGGGGAGCTCGCGGAGGCGCTCGTCGCGGCGGCCCACGGGCGCTGGTACGCCGTCGCGCGGGCAGGCGCCGAGGCGGCGGAGCGTCTGGCCATGGCCCGGCGCTCGGCATCCCAGGAACTGGACGTGCTGCGCCAGATGGAAGCGCTCGTGGCCGCGCTGGTCGGCCGCCTAGCTGAGCGCGCAGCGGGGGAGCGCGCCCTGCGGGCCGAGCTCGAGGCGCTCACGGGTGCGCTCACGACCGCGCGGCTCGAGCAGGGCCGGGCCGAGTCAGCGCTCGAATCTCTGTCGCGCGATCGCCGTCGACTGACCGCGGAACGTGCACAGACGGAGGCCCGCGTCGGGGCGTCGCGGCGAGCCGCCGCCACCCCGATCGTACCGGCCAACCCCGTGGAGGCGCGCGAATTCGTCGAGGCCGAGCGCGCCCTTGCCGAGGCGCTCGCTGAGCTGGCGCAGGCACGGGTCGCGGCGCGCGTATCGGGCGACCGGGAGGCGGCGATTCGCTGGGCCGACGCTGCACGGGTCGCCGACCTGGACGTGGCCCGGCGTCGTCTGGACGAGACACGCAGGGCGCTCGGTGAGCAGGAATCGCGCGCGGCTCGGGCGCAGGAGGCCGCGAGCTGGGCCGGTGAGCGGTGGGACGAGGCCCGGCGGCTGCAGCTGACAGCGGTCGCGGGGGAGTGGGAGGCGGAAGGCCGTGAGACGTCACAGCGGCTAGCGGCCGAGGTGGCCGACGCGAGGTGGCGAGAGCGCCGGGCCGCGGCTGAGACCGCGTCCGCCAACCTGGAGGGCGCTCGCCGGCGACTGGCGTCGGTGACAGACTGGATCGCTGCGGACGAGGGGCTGGCCATCACGCAGGCTGCCCAGCGCCGCGGCGGGACGCGCCTGGACGAGGGGCTGGACGTGGAGCCTGGGCTCCGCACGGCCGTGGAGGCCGCCCTGGGCGACGCTGTGCGGGCGGCCGCGCTGGTACGTGACCGGGTGCCAGGCCTTCGGGGTGAACGCGGGCTGGTGGTGTTGTCCGACCCAGCATCGCCGCCCCCGATGGACCGGGAGTCGGATCGGGCGCGCAGCGCCGCCGCGGCCGCCGGCGGCGGCGCGCTGACGGGTGGCATCCGTCGTGATCCCGGCGGTGTTGTCACGCGGCTACTGGAGACCACCGTCTGGACTCCCAAGCTCGAAGATGCGCTGACCGTGGCCGCGTCGTTGCCCATCGGCTGGTCGGCGGTGAGTCGAGACGGAGATCTGGTCACGGCAGCGGGGATCGTCGCCCTGGGCGGTGGAGGCGGGCTGCTTGAACGGCGCGCCGAGCGCGAGGCGCTGGCCGAAGAGGTGGACCGGCTGGCGGACGCGGAGGGCTCCACGGCCCGCGATCGTGATCAGGCTCAGCGCCTGGCCACCGCGGCGCGTGATGCGAGGGATGCGGCGCTGCAGGAGGCCGACGCAGCCAGGCGTGCCCGCAGGTCGGCGGACGAGGCGGAGCGCGCTGCCGGGCGCGCCGCCGAGGCGGCCGGGCGGGAGTTGGCTTGGGAGCGCGCGCAGGTGGAGCGAATGCGGGGAGACTTGACCCGTGCAACCACGGCACTGGAGACAGTGGAAGTGGAGACTGCGGCACGGCCCACAATCGTCGGGCTCGGACCCGACCAGCCAGACACGTCCGCAGCCTCCGCGTGGGAGCGGCGAGTGGAGGAGGTCCGTCGGCGACGGGACCGCTTGGCCGGTGTTGCCCAGGAGCGCGCTGCGGAACAGCGGCGTGCGGAGGATGCGCGGAACCGCGCCGAAGCGACGCTCGCGTTCGACGAGGCGCGCCTCGAGGCGATCGCCGAGGAAGCGTCGACGGTGGCAGCCGCGCTTGAGCAATCGTCGGCTGACTGTGCCCGCGTTGGGGCCGAGGTGTCGGCGCTGGCGGAGCGGGAAGGCGCAGCTCGCGAGTCGCTCGCCACCCTGCTCGCGGCAGGCGGAGGGGAGCGCGACGAGCTAGCACAGGCCGAGCAGGCGGCCTCAGGACATCGCGCACGGCTGCAGGATCTGGACGGCGCGGTGAGGGCGGCAGAGATGGCTGAACTAGAGGCGCGGGTCGCTCTCGAGGCGACGCGCGAGCAGGTGCTTGTGGAGCTCGCGTCGCTCGGGCCAGTCGGCCTGTCGGCACTGTCGGCCGTGGCGCCGCCCGCCGGCGAAACCCGGGTGTCCGGCCGGGACGCAGACGTCGAGCGCGATCCGGCGGTGGCGCTCGAAGCGGCCCTCGATGCCGCCGATGTGCGCTGGGCGAGGCAGCCGCCGCCCCCGGAATCTCCGTCCGCTTCCCGGCTCGCGAGCCTGCGCCGGCGGTTCCACGAGGTGGGCGCCGGCAATCCGCTCGCGGTCGAGGAGTACGCCGAAGTGCGGTCCCGGCTGGACGGCTTGGAATCCCACCGTGAGGACCTGGAGCGCGCGATCCGCTCGACACGGGGGATGATCGTCGAGCTGGACCGGCTCATCGCTGAGCAGTTTCACGCCACGTTCGCCGCGCTTGAGGATGCGTTCGGGCGCCGCTTCACCCAGCTCTTCGGCGGGGGGGTAGCCGGGCTCAGCCTGACCGATCCAGCGGACCTCGACGCAACCGGCGTGGAGATCATGGCGCAACCGCCCGGTAAGAGGCGCCAGCCGCTCGCCATGCTGTCCGGCGGCGAGCGGGCGCTGACCGCGGTCGCGCTGCTCTTCGCAATGCTGGAGGTGCGGCCGGTACCTTTCTGCGTCCTGGACGAGGTGGATGCAGCGCTGGACGAGGCGAACGTGGGGCGATTCACGGAGGCCCTGCGCGAGCTTGCCTCACGCACGCAGTGCATCGTCATCACGCACAACCGCGGTACGATCGAGGCCGCGGACGCTCTGTATGGCGTGACGATCGGCGACGATGCCGTCAGCCGGGTGGTCTCGCTCCGTCTCGAAGAGGCGCGGGCCGTCGTTCAGGAGGCCGCTGCCGTCTAGCCCGTCTGGGAGGTATGGCCGGGGCATGTTCTGGAGACGAACGAGGCGCGACGAGGGGCCGGACGTGCAGGCGCCGACCGAAGTGGACGGGCCGGCTCCTGCCGACGCAACGGACGGATCGGCCGTGGAGACGCGGCAGCAGAGCGCTACGCCGGACGATCCTCGCCCGGACGCACCGCGCCTGGATGGCTCCCTGCCGCTGACTCCGGTGCAGGCGGGCCTTTCCCGACCCGCTGGCTTCTGGGGATCCGGCGGCGGGCCCTCGCCGACCCGCTTCACGCCCGTCACGCCGGAAGCGGTGAGCGCCCAGGAGTCCGCTCGCTCGGCGTCCATTGGCGACGGCGTGGCGGCGAGCCGCAGCGGGTTCATGGCCCGCCTCCATGGGATCCTGCGGTCCGGGGTGGCCGACGAGGAGACGTGGGAGCAGGTCGAGGAGACCCTGATCGCCGGCGACGTCGGCGCTCGTCTCGCGATGGACGTCGTGTCGCGGGCTCGGAGTCGTCGTAGCCCCGGTGGGCCGGAGTCCGCAGTTCGCGCCGAGCTCGAGCGCCTCCTACCGCCCGGCGCCTCCGGTCCTTGGCGTCCCGTGCGGCCGGATCCGAGGGAACCGGCCGTCGTGCTTGTCGTGGGTGTCAACGGGACAGGAAAGACGACCTCAATCGCCAAGATCGCGGCGCGCCTCTCCGCAGAGGGGGACTCGGTCATCCTCGCCGCGGCCGACACGTTTCGTGCGGCCGCCACCGAGCAGCTGCAGTCCTGGGCGGATCGGCTCCGGCTCCCACTGGTTGCCCATAAGGCCGGCGCCGACCCGTCGGCCGTCGTTTTCGACGCGCTTGACGCGGCCGTGGCGCGCCGCGCCGACGTCGTGATCGTCGATACGGCCGGGCGCTTACACACGCGCCACAACCTGATGGAGGAGCTCGCGAAAATCCGGCGCACGATCGACAAACGTCTGCCTGGCGCGACCCCCGAAGTCTTGTTCGTGCTCGACGCCACTACCGGCCAGAATGGGTTGGCTCAGGCGAAAGCGTTCCACGAGGCGAGCCGGCTGACGGGCATCGTGCTCACCAAGCTTGACTCGACCGCCAAGGGCGGGATCGTGTTTGCCATCGAGGAGGCGCTCGGCGTGCCCGTTGTCTTCGCCGGCGTCGGCGAGGGCGTCTCAGATCTGGTCAACTTTAACCCGGCTGCGTTCGTCGAAGCGCTCTTCGCCTGATCGAAACATGGCTGTAGCGATCGACCGACCGGCGCGCATCACGCCGGGCGGGCGAGCGTTCATGAAACGCTGGCCGGACGGACGCGACATCGCCGATGCGAAAGGCTAAACTTCCTGGTTGCCGGCATCCGCCGGCGCCTCGGTGTTGCCAGAATCCGCGCACCGCCACGACGCCCGGCCCGGGACCGTCACTAGGAGCAGGACTCCGCCCGTGTTCGACGCTCTATCGGATCGCCTTCGCGACGTCCTCGGTCGCTTGACCGGTCGCGGCCATGTCACGGAAGCAGACGTCGACGCCGCGATGCGCGAGGTGCGGCTCGCGCTGCTTGAGGCGGATGTCAACTACCGGGTCGTCAAGGATTTTGTGGCTCGCGTTCGTGAACGCGCCGTTGGTGCCGAGATCCTGCAGAGCTTGAATGCCGGTCAGCAGGTTATCAAGATCGTCAACGAAGAACTCACTGCGTTGCTCGGCCGTGGCGACCGGACGTTTCGCCTCACGGGCCAGCCTGCGGTCGTTGCGCTTGTGGGCCTGCAGGGGTCCGGCAAGACCACGTCGGCGGCGAAGCTCGGGCGGTACCTCGTAAAGCAGGGCCGTCAGCCGCTCATGGTCGCGGCGGACCCATACCGGCCGGCCGCGGTGGACCAGCTCGAGCAGCTTGGGCGCAGTCTGGCCATCCCTGTCTACTCGGCGCCCGAGGGCACGACCGTCGTCCATATTGCCGAGCACGGCGTGGCGCAGGCGAAGCGGACAGGACGCGATGTGGTGATCCTTGATACCGCGGGCCGGCTGACTGTGGACGAGGCGCTGATGGATGAGATTCGACAGCTCTCGGCCGCGGTGAAGCCCAGCGAAACCCTGCTGGTCGTCGACGCTATGGCAGGCCAAGAAGCCGTGAACGTCGCGCAAGCATTCGCCGCCGCCGTTCCATTGACCGGGCTCGTGCTGACCAAGATCGATGGCGATGCGCGCGGGGGCGCAGCGCTCTCGATCGGTGCGGTCAGCGGGTTGGCCGTGAAGTTCCTCGGCACGGGCGAGAAGACGGACGCGCTCGAGCCGTTCCATCCGGACCGTCTGGCCAGCCGAATTCTGGGAATGGGCGACATGCTCACGCTTATCGAGCGAGCCCAGGAAACGTTCGACGCGAGCGCGGCGGAGAAGGCGGCTGAGAAGCTCCGCCGCAACGCGTTCACCCTCGATGATTTCCTGCAGCAGATGCAGCAGATGAGGAAGATGGGCCCCATCGGGCAGGTGCTCGAGCTGGTCCCCGGTATGCGCGGCCTTGCGAAGCAGGCGCAGGGGGCGGTTGATCGAGGGGAGCTCAAGCGAGTCGAGGCGATCATCCAGTCCATGACGCGGGCCGAACGAGCGGACCCGTCCATCCTGAACGCGTCCCGGCGACGGCGGATCGCGACGGGATCCGGTACGGCCACGGTGGACGTGAACCGGCTGGTCAAGCAGTTCTCCGAGATGCAGCGGGTCATGCGAATCGTGCAGAGGCAGGGGGGGCGGCGGCCCGCCCTGCCGTTCGGACGATGACAGACGAACGCCCGGCTGACGTCCGCGACCTTGCTGACACTGGGCTCAGGGGCAGCCCAGAGCCGCGATATCTCGGGCTGGACCCTTCCGAAGGGCCCGCCCCGGGCGGCTGGACGGTCACTCCTGGGCTACCAGATCCGACCGTCAGTGCGGCGCGCCCGCGTCCATGGCGCTGGTGGGTCGCGATGGCGGTCACGGTTGTGGTGGTGGGGGCTGTCGCGGGCGCTGGGATCGCGATCACCCGCGGGGCCGGCACCTCACCGACCCTCGGCTACGTGCCATCGAACGCGATCGTCTACGCCGAGGGCCGCCTCGACGCGCCCGGCGACCAGGGGATTGCCCTCGCCTCGTTCCTGTCGCACTTCCCCGGTTTCTCCGACACGTCGAACCTCGAAACCAAGCTCGACGACACCTGGGACCGCCTGTTGGCCGCCGTCCCGGGCAATCCCTTCACGTACTCGGCCGACGTGGCACCGTGGATCCAGGGGACCATCGGCATCGCCGTGCTCCCCGGAGCCACGCCGTCGGCTCCACGTGCGGTTGCACTTGTCGCCGTTGCCGATCAGGACAAGGCGCAGGCCGTGTTCGACAAGCTCGTCGCGGCGGCGCGCTCGGCGGGCGACGCGCCCACGAGGACGACCATCGCCGGAGCCACCGAGTGGACGTTCCGGTTGCCCGCGCGCGGGTTGGGCGTGACCTCGGGTGCGCCCGCCGGGCGGGGTGAGGGCAGCATCAGCGTCGCCCTGCTGCCGGGGACGTTCGTCGCCGCCAGTGACCCGGCCACAATTGGGACGCTGCTGGACGTGAAAGCTGGGAGAGTCGCCAGTCTCGAAGGCTCCCAGGCGTACAGAGATGCCACAGCCGGGGCCGCTGCGAGCGACCTGGCGGCGGTCTATGTGTCCACCGATGCGCTTGAGCGGGATATGCAGGCGCCCGTGTCGAGGGTCGCGACCGCGTCGCCGGTCGCGTCTGCGCTCACCGCCTGCATGACACAGGCCTTCCCGGCCAGTGCCTACGGGACCGTGCAGGCGGAGTCGGATCGGCTCGTGGCTGACCTGCGAGCCCAGGCGCCGTCAGGCGTGGCGCCTGTCGCCCCGCGCTCGTCGACGCTCGTCGACCACGTCCCTGGAACCGCGCTGGCCTACCTTGAGACCCACGACGCCGGCACTGCACTGGCCTGCCTGTTGACGCGGATCAGGGCTGCCCTCTCTGCCACGGTCGGCGGGAGTTCCGTCGGGCTCGGGCACGTCGAGGGGTTGCTCGGCGCCCAGCTGGAGTCGTTTGTCACCTGGATGGGGGACACGGGCATCGTCGTGGACGCACCGACGAGTTCGGTCTACGTGCCGCGCGTCGCGCTGCTGGCCTCCGTCACGGATCCCGCGCTGGCCACTCGGCGGCTCGGACAACTCCGGTCTCTGATCGGACTTGCGTCCCTGGGCGGGGCCGGCGGACTCTCTCTCTCTGATACCCGGCACGGGACGGCCACCATCACCACTCTCTCGATCGCGTCGTCGTCGCTGTCACTACCCGGCTCTATTGGCGTCGCAGGCAGCACCACCACCCCGATTGCTGTGAGCTGGACGCTCGCTGACGGTCGCTTCATCTTAGGGCTCGGTCAGGACGTGGTGGCGGCGCTCCTCGACCAGTCCACAGCGCAGAGCTTGGGGTCCACCCCCGCGTTCGCCGATGCTCTCGCCTCGGCTGGAGGGCCGGCCACGACCGGCTTCGCCTACTTCGATCTTCGTGCGATCCGTGCTGCTGCCGAGTCGGCGATGCCCGCGAGCGAGCAATCGGCTTACGACGCCAACGTGCAACCCTATCTGCTGCCGTTCGATCGGCTGGTTGTCGTGTACGGGGCCAGTGGATCCACGAAGACGTTCCGCGCCATTATCAGTGTCAGCAATCCGCAGTAGCGTTGTGTAGTTCGGGGAGGTATTCGCTTGTCCGTCAGAATCCGGCTGTCGCGCGTCGGCGCGACCAAGCAGCCCGCGTACCGAGTGGTCGTCATGGATAGTCGAAGCGCGCGCGACGGCCGCGCGATCGAGACGATTGGTCACTACAACCCGCGTACTGACCCGGTGGAGTTCCAGGTCGACGCCGAGAAAGCGACGCGCTGGATGAGCCAGGGCGCGACGCCCTCAGACACCGTCGAGCGACTGTTCCGGCGCGCCGGCATCCTGCCTGACGCGAAGTAGCACAAGGGAGGGAGCGGGATGAGTGCGGTCGAACTCGTCGAATACGTCGCGCGCTCGCTGGTGGACGAGCCCGAGGCGGTGACCGTGGGCGTCCACGAGGACCGCGACGGCACCGTGATCGAGCTGCATGTGGCCGAGGACGACATGGGCAAGGTCATCGGCCGGAACGGCAGCGTGGCCAAGGCGCTGCGGACCTTGCTCAAGGTCATGTCGGCGCGCCAGGGGGAGTCGATCTCGTTGGAGATCGACTGAGCGTGCTCTCCGAAGGCCACCGGTTCGTCGTCGGTCTGGTCCGAGGCCTCCACGGCCTGCAGGGTGCGGTCCGGGTCGAGCCGCTGTCCGACGATCCGGCCAGGTTCGAACCGGGCTCGCGCGTATACCTCGAGGGTAGCGACCGGGCGCTCGTAGTCGAATGGGCGAAGCCGAACGCGCCGGGGTTGCTGGTCCGGTTCCGCGAGGTCTCCACGCGGGAGGCGGCTGCGGCGCTGCGCGATGCATACCTCGAGGCCGTCCGGTGGTCTGATGCGCTCAATGCCGGCTCGTATTGGTGGCACGAGATCGTGGGTGTGCCCGTCGTGACAGTTACGGGCGAGGCCCTCGGCACGGTCAAGGACGTGTTCCGGGCCGGCGGAGGCGAAGTGTACGTGGTCGACGGGGGGCCGCGTGGCGAGTTGCTGGTCCCCGCCGTCGGCGCAGTGTTCCGCGAGTTCGCTCCTCGGGAGGGACGCATCGTGGTCGATGCCGATGCGCTTGGCCTCGGACCGCAGCGTCCGCGACGACCACGGGGCCGGCGATCATCGAGGTGTGAACGGGGCTTGGCCGATGAAGCTAGGGCCGCGGATGCTCCCGACGCCGCTCCGCCCCACGGCCTCCCGGATGTCGTCGCCGGAATCGGCGGCGACGCCGACTCTTCCTGACGTGCGCATCGACGTCGTTTCGCTCTTCCCGGTGCTGTTCCCGGGCCCGCTCGCAGAGAGCATTCCGGGACGGGCGCTGGAGCGCGGGCTTGCCAATCTGCGGAGTCACGACCTTCGCCAGTGGGGCCTCGGACGGCACCGAAGCGTGGACGATTACACGTACGGCGGCGGGGCGGGCATGGTGCTTCGACCGGAGCCCGTGGCCGCCGCTCTGGACACGGTGCGGGGCGACGACGGGTTCGTGATCCTGGTGGATCCGGGCGGCGAGCTGTTCACGCAGGCGCGCGCCCGAGCCCTCGCGCGGCGGCCGCACCTCGTGCTGCTCTGCCCGCGGTACGAGGGCGTGGACCACCGGATCCGCGGGATGGTCGACTTGGAGCTATCGATCGGCGATTACGTGCTCTCGGGCGGTGAGATCGCAGCGCTTGTGGTCCTCGATACGGTGATTCGCTTGCTCCCTGGTGCGATCGACGCGGCGTCGACGGAAGAAGAGTCATTCGCTGCCGGCTTGCTCGAGTACCCCCAATACACGCGCCCGCCGGAATTCCGCGGAGAGCGAGTGCCCGACGTGCTGCTGAGTGGGGATCATGCCGCGGTCGAACGGTGGCGGCGTGAGCAGGCGCTGGCGCGGACTCGGCGGAACCGGCCGGACCTGCTGGAGCGCGCGGCACCGGGAGGCACCAGCGGAGCGGCGCCCGGGAGCGTCCACAGTCGTGATCTGCTGGACGACGCAGACCAGTGGGATGGGACAGAGACGCCGGAGGCGTGACGGTCGCATGCTATACTGCCCGCTCGTCCGACTGACCACCCCTTTGCCTGCCCATGGCCGGCGCCAGCCTGAGTGAGTGACTCCTGTGAACGTGCTCGACGCCGTCACTGCGGACCAGATCCGCACCGACCTGCCCGACCTCGCGTCCGGCGACACCGTGCGTGTCTCCGCTAAGGTCGTCGAAGGGAACCGTGAAAGGATCCAGGTCTTCGAGGGGACCGTCATGCGCCTGCGAGGCGGAGGTATCGGCCGCTCCATTACGGTCCGCAGCGTGCGCAGTGGCGTCGGTGTCGAGCGCACCTTCAAGGTGAACTCACCGCGCATCGACCGGATCGAGGTTATACGGCACGGCGTGGCGCGCCGGGCGCAGCTCTACTTCCTCCGGGATCGCGTCGGCAAGGCTGCCAGCCTCCGCGAGCGCCGCTAGACTCCGGCGGGATGCGCGAGTCCTCCCGCCAGCCACTTGCCACCCGGGGCGTCGCCCGCCCATCGCACCTGACCGCGCCCACGCTGCGTTATGAGCGTGAACTGTGGTGTGACGGCCTGGTCCGAATCGCGGGCGTCGACGAGGTGGGTGTCGCACCGGCATCTGGCCCCGTTGTGGCGGCGGCCGTCATCGTGGTCCCGAACTGCCATCGAATCCCGGGCGTGCGGGACTCGAAGGTGCTCTCCTCGGCACAGCGCGAACGGCTTGCTCCGCTGATCCGTCGCCGAGCCCTCGCCGTGGGGCTCGGCGCCGCGTCCGTCGCCGAAATCGACGCGCTCAACATCTATCACGCGACGCACCTGGCGATGATGCGGGCGGTCGCGAAGCTCGGAGGCCACGATCACGTCCTGGTCGACGGGCTACGCATCCACGACTTCGAGGCACACGTGGGCCCCTACACGGCCATTGTGGACGGCGACGCCATCTGCTATTCGATCGCCTGCGCGTCGATCGTGGCGAAGGTGGTGCGAGATCGCCTCATGACCCGCTTGGCGGCCCGGCATCCGGGATATGGGTGGGAGCACAACGCCGGGTATGCCACGCGCGAACATCGGGCGGCCATGGTCGATTTGGGCATCACGGCCTTTCATCGGCGCAGCTTTGTTACGACCCAGCGGGCCCTGGCGGGTGAGCAGCAGACCCTCGACCTGGATGTCCGCCTCGCACGGCCCGGCGAACCGTGACGCGGGGCGAAAGCCTGGTCCGGTGGCGGCACCGGACCGGCGAACAGAGTGAGGCGCTGGCCGCGCGGCACGGCGAATCGCTCGGCTGGACCGTGCTGGCCCAGCGCGCGCGTCGGGCGGGACGAGCTCGGCCTGCTCGCGATCAAGCCCGGCCCACCTCCGCAACCCGTGGTGGAGGTTTGGACACGCTCCACCACGGGTTCGGCGCGGCGTCGAGAGCGTCGACCGACGCAACGTCGACAGGCCGTACTGCGCTGCGGTGGCATGCTGCGCCCTCGAGACGCTGCCAGGAGGCACACCGCTTCCCGCACTCCCGTGGCGTGTCGACCACGGGGCCGTAGACAACGGGCCGGCGATCGCGCCGGGCGGGCGGACGAGCTTTCGGCCCATCAACACTCGAACTCTGTTGACGATTCGAGCTCACCGAGCACGCAGGCGGACGCGTGGTGGCGACAGCGCGACCGTGAATCGACGCGCACCACCGCCGTTGGAGATCCTCGGCTGGCTACAACCGGCTCACGAACGGGCTGGGCAGCTGTGGCCGTGTGCTAGACTCCCGACGCCGTCGGGCTTCCCAGCGGCGTCCGTGCGTCAGCTCGGACATCACACACACGTGCCGTTTCTCGTGGCGGTGTTGCCTCGGCCGATTGGCCGGCGATCCGCGGGCCAAGGCGCGTGGCGGACGGAACCCAGCAGGAGGCATTCATGGCAGCCGTCTCGATGCGCCAGCTCTTGGAGGCCGGCGTCCACTTCGGCCACCAGACGCGGCGCTGGAACCCGAAGATGCGCCCGTACATCTTCGCGGAGCGCAACGGGATCCATATCATCGACCTGGCCCAGACGGTCCAGCGTCTCGACGTGGCGCTCAACTTCGTGCATCAAACCGCGGCCCGCGGCGAGAGCATCCTCTTTGTGGGGACTAAGAAGCAGGCCCAGGAGCCGATCTCGGAAGAGGCGACGCGCGCCGGCATGCCCTACGTCAACCAGCGCTGGCTGGGCGGCATGCTCACCAACTTCGTGACGATCCGCAAGCGCCTTGCCCTCCTCGACCAGTTGGAGGCGCGGCAAGCGAATGGCGACTTCGACCGGATGACCAAGAAGGAGGCCGCGAAGCTCGTTGAGGAGATGACGCGGCTGCAACGGACGCTGGGCGGCATGCGTCGCATGAAGCGGCTGCCGGGAGCCATTTTTGTGGTGGATCCGCACCGCGAGCACATCGCCGTCACGGAAGCCCGCAAGCTCGAGATCCCCGTCGTCGGGACCGGCGACACCAACATCGACCCTGACGAGCTCGACTACATTATCCCGGCAAACGACGACGCCATCCGCGCGATCCGGCTGCTTTGCGGTCTGGTGGCCGACGCGGCGGTGGCCGGCCAGCACGACCGCGCCGCCCGCAACGAGAGCGAGCCCGAGGTCGTGGCCGGCGTGCCCGCAGAGGAGTCCGGTTCGGACGAGCTGCTGAGCGCCATGGCGGCGGGGCAGACGCTGACATTCGAGCCCGAGCCCGACGAGGATGAGCTGCTGCCCGGCCGGGCCCTCGCGGCGGCTCCCCCCGCGGCCCGCGCGCGGCGCTCAGCCGTGACCGCCGACGAGGAGTCAACAACGGCGGAGTCCTCCGCACTCGACGCCTGATCGACAGGACCAGCGAAGGGATCACCGACAGCATGACCGAGCAGGTGCAGATCAAGGCCGAAGCCGTCAAGGAGCTGCGCGAGCGCACCGGTGCCGGCTTTATGGACTGCAAGCGGGCCCTCGAGGAGACGAAGGGCGACTTGGACGCCGCCGTGGCACTGCTGCGCGAGCGTGGACAGGCGGCCGCGATGAGGCGCGCCGGCCGGGATGCCCGCGAGGGGCAGGTCGCCAGCTACATCCACCCCGGGGGCCGCGTCGGTGTGCTCATCGAGGTCAATTGCGAGACGGACTTTGTAGCGCGCACGGACCAGTTCCAGAAGCTCGTGCGCGACCTCGCCATGCAGATCGCAGGGCTCGCGCCGCTCTACCCCACGGTCGCATCGGTGCCGGCCGACGTCCTCCAGGCGAAGCGGGCCGAGTTGGCGGCGGACGACGAGGTCCAGAAGAAGCCCGAGCACATTCGCGGCCAGATTGTCGAGGGCCAACTGAAGAAGTGGTACGCGCAGGTCGTACTGACAGAACAGCCCTTCCGGGACACGGACATCACTGTGGGGCAGCTCATCACCGATAGGATCGCCACCATCGGCGAGAACATCCGGGTGCGCCGGTTCACGCGGTACCAGCTGGGCGAAGAGCTGTGACGGAGTCCGACGCCGCGGCGTCGTCGGCGGGCGGAGGCCAGGAGGTCCGCCCCCGGTATCACCGGATCCTTCTGAAGCTCTCGGGCGAAGCGCTCCTTGGAGACCGAGCCTACGGCGTAGATCCAGAGTTTTGCACGTTCGTCGCAAAGCAGCTTGTGGACGTCCGCCGGCTCGGGATCGAGGTCGCCATCGTGGTCGGCGGCGGCAACATCTTCCGAGGCCTCGCAGCGGCTGCCAAGGGCATGGACCGCGCGACCGGCGACTACATCGGGATGCTCGCCACCGTGATGAACGCCCTGGCCCTGCAGGACGCTCTTGAGAAGGAACGACTTGACACGCGCGTGATGAGCGCGCTCGGGATGAACGAGGTCGCGGAGCCGTACATCCGCAGGCGCGCGGTGCGCCATCTGGAGAAGGGCCGCATCGTGATCCTTGCTGCGGGGACGGGCAACCCGTACTTTACGACCGACACAGCGGCCGCCCTGCGCGCGGTGGAGATTGACGCCCAGGTGATCCTGAAAGCCACCAAGGTCGACGGGGTCTACGACGCCGATCCGATGCTGTACCCGGAAGCGCACCGGTACGAGCAGCTGAGCTACGTCGACCTCCTGACCGCGCGCCTGCAGGTGCTCGACTCCACGGCAGTGTCGCTGTGCATGGAGAACGACCTACCGATCGTCGTCTTCGACCTCAATCGGCCGGATAACATCCGCAGGGTCGCCCTCGGCGAGCCGGTCGGCACGATCATCAGCGGAGGTGGACACGCATGAGCAGCCAGGCATTGTCCGCCGCTGAGCCCAAGATGGCCCGCGCGGTCGACGTCATGGTGCGGGACTTCCAGGCGGTGCGCACCGGTCGCGCATCTACCGCGCTGGTGGAGCGCCTCACGGTTGAGTACTACGGGACGCCCACGCCGCTCAACCAGCTGGCGGGGATCAGCGTGCCCGAGGCGCACGCGATCGTGATCCAACCGTGGGACCGTTCGGCCCTCGGAGCCATCGAGAAGGCCATCCAGAAGAGCGACCTCGGCCTGACTCCCAACGTGGACGGCTCAGTGGTCCGACTCAACATTCCGCCGCTCACCGAGGAGCGCCGCCGCGACTTGGTCAAGCAGGTTCACCGGCGGATGGAAGAGGCGAGAGTCGAGATCCGCAACCTCCGGCGGGAGGCGGCGGACGAGATAAAGCGCGAAGAGCACGATGGCGAAATCAGCGCCGACGAAGGCCGCCGCGAGCTTGAGCAGCTCCAGAAGCTGACCGACCGGTATGTGGACGAGGTCGACCGGCACGGCAAGGTCAAGGAGCAGGAGGTCCTGGCGGTTTAGATGGAGGCGACGCCCGTCCCTCGCCACGTGGCGATCATCATGGACGGCAACCGTCGCTGGGCCCGCTCGCGGGGAGTGACGGAGGCCGAGGGGCACGAGGCGGGTGTCCGTGCTATCCGGCCGCTGCTGCGACGGGCGGTGGAACGCGGCGTGCGCGTTCTTTCTATCTACGCGTTCAGCCGGGAGAACTGGTCCCGGTCACCGGAGGAGGTGGCGACGCTCTTTGACCTCCTCCGCGCCGCGATCAGGGAGGAGACGGCCGAGCTGCGGACGCAGGGCGTCGAGGTCCGGCTGCTGGGCCGGCTTAGCGAGCTGCCGGAGGAGACGCGCGCATCGATCGTGGCAGGGCTCGATGCCACGCGCGGAGGCGAACGGCTGCTTCTGAACGTGGCGTTCAATTACTCCGGGCGTTCCGAGCTGGTGGATGCCCTTCGCCGCTGTATCGCCGACGGGCTGACGGCCGACGAGGTGGACGAGGCGGCCATCGAGTCGCGCCTGTACACCGCCGGCGTTCCGGACCCAGACTTGTTGATCCGGACGGCCGGCGAGTCGCGGCTGAGCAACTTCCTTACCTGGCAGGCGGCGTACGCCGAGCTGTACGTGTCGGATCTGCTCTGGCCCGATTTCGGTCCCGAGGCGTTCGACAGGGCGCTTGTGGAGTACGCCCGGCGGACCCGCCGTTTCGGGCGCTGAGGCGAACGTGCTCGGCCGGCGTATCGCGAGCGCCGCGGTCCTGGTCCCAATCATCGTCGCGGTCTTCCTCCTGGGACAGCCGTGGATTGACGGGTTCGTGGTCGTGGTGGCGCTACTGGCCGGGTGGGAAACGTTCGCCCTGCTTGCGTCGGCGGGATATCAGGGATTCGCCCGGTACGGCAGCGCGCTGGCCGCTGCTCTCGTGATCGAGGGTGCGGCCCTGTCTGGCCGCGAGACCGAGCCACTGCTCGCCCTGCCTGCGGTCGGCATCTTGCTGGCGGGTGCGGCGGCCTTGAGGTTGCAGGATCCCCACGCCGGACTTGCGGCATGGGTTGCGACGGTATTCGGCGCTGCGTACGTGGGACTCCTGGGGTTCGCTCCGCTGCTGGTGGCAATCGCCCCGCCGGTATCCTCAAGCGCCCTGCTGGGCAGCTTCGATGGAGGGCGGGGGTGGCTGATCGTTCTTGTCGCGGGCGTCTGGTCGTATGACTCGTGCGCCTACGCCTTCGGACGCGCCTTCGGTCGACGTCGCTTCCTCCAGCACATCTCTCCGGCGAAGACCTACGCGGGCCTGTTCGGCGGGCTTGCCGGCGCAGTCGCCGTCTCGGCGCTGGTGCTGGGCGGGCTTGGGCGTTCGCCGCTGGAAGGCGTCCCCGTGGGGCTCCTGCTGGGCATCGGCGCACAGGCAGGGGATTTGGTCGAGTCGATGCTGAAGCGCGCTGCGAACGCCAAGGACTCGGGGCGCCTGATCCCGGGGCACGGCGGTGTGCTGGACCGTGTGGACTCGTTCCTATTCGCAGCCCCGATCTTGGCCGGTTACCTGGCGCTGGTGACCCGGTGAGTGCACGCCCGACGGTCGACCGGCCGCGAACGCGCGTAGCACTGCTGGGATCGACAGGTTCCATCGGGCGGCAGTCGGTCGAAGTGCTCGCGCACCTTCGCGATAGGTTCGAGGTGGTCGCGCTAGCGGCCGGCCGCGACCGTGAGACGCTTGAGGCCCAGGCGGAGGCTCTGCGCCCACGCGTGGTAGCGCTCGCGGACGCACGGGGCCGACGCACACTGCGCCTGCCCGACGGCGTCGCGGTGGACGACTCGCCCGATGCGCTCGTGCATTTCGCGGCGCGCGACGATGTGGACCTCGTGGTGGTCGCGACCGGAGGAGTGGTGAGCCTGCGCCCGGTCCTCGCGGCGCTGGAGCGTGGAGGCGTCGTTGCGACGGCGAACAAGGAGACGCTGGTCAGCGGTGGTCATCTGGTGGTGCCGCTTGCCCGTCGGCTGGCCGCTGCGGCTGCTGCCGCGGCCGACGAGGAATTCGCTGCTGCAGGATTCGTAGCCTGCAGGCAGGCGTTTACAGGCCCGGTCGCGTTCGCGTCCCCGCTCGCCTGGCTGCGCCCCATCGACTCGGAGCACTCGGCCATCTGGCAGTGCCTGACGGGCGAGGAACCCGCAGCGATCGCTAGGATCTGGCTGACCGCGTCCGGGGGGCCGTTTCGCGGGCTGCCGTCCGCGGAACTCGCCCGCGTGACTCCGGAGATGGCGCTGGCACATCCCACGTGGCGCATGGGCGCCAAGGTCACCATCGATTCTGCGACGCTGATGAATAAAGGCCTGGAGGTCATCGAGGCCGACCGGCTGTACGATGTGGGCCTGGAACGCATCCGCGTCGTGATCCACCCACAGAGCGTTATCCATTCGGCCGTGGAATTCGTGGACGGGTCCGTCAAGGCCCAGCTCGGATGTCCTGATATGCGCATCCCCATCCAGTACGCTTTCACGTTTCCCGACCGGTACGCGTCTCCTGCGCCGAGGCTCGAACTCGACGGGCTGTCAGCATTGGCCTTCGAGCGCCCCGACGAGTCCCGCTTTCCGGCGCTGGCGGTCGCCCGCGAGGCCGGCGCCGCCGGCCCTCGCGCCAGTGCTGCCCTGATCGCGGCGGACGAGGTTGCGGTGCGCCGGTTTCTCGAGCGCACGCTCGACTTCCCGGGGATTGCTCGCCTTGCCGCCGGTGCCGTGCAGCGGTTCGGCGTGGGCCCGGCCCCCGCCCTCGACGAGCTGATCGCACTGGACAGCGAGGTGCGCGCTTGGTGCGAAGCGGCGTCCGGAGCCGCACCGAGGGTGCCGCCCGAGGCCGACCTGTGAGCGGCTTCCTCAACTCCGGCGTCACGCTGGTCGTCTTCCTGGCCATCTTGGTCGGGCTTGTCGTTGTGCACGAGTTTGGTCACTTTCTCGTGGCGCGGCTGGCCGGCGTCCGGGTCCACGAGTTCGGGATCGGCTTCCCGCCCCGCGCGGCGCGCCTCGGCAGCGACGGTGAGACCGAGTACACGCTGAACTGGCTGCCCATCGGAGGCTTCGTGCGCCTTGAGGGCGAGGACGGCGGCAGCGATGACCCGCGCAGCTTCGGGCGGAAGTCGCTCCTCGTACGTGTCGTGATCCTGCTGGCTGGCGTGGCCATGAACGTCCTACTGGCGTTCGTGATTTTCACAGTCATCGCCGCCGGCCTCGAACCCACGGCCGATGCGCAGGTCGGGTCGGTGGCGGCGGGGACGCCGGCCTCCGCGATCGGGCTGCGCGCCGGCGACGTGATCACCGCGGTGGATGGGCGCACGTTCCCGTACTTCGACGACCAGGCGCCCACCGGATATCTGCTCGCCCACGCCGGGGACCACGTGACGCTGACTGTGCAGCCAGCTGGCGGTACCACCCGCCAGATCCCTGTCACCTTGCAAGACCAGGCCGCGGTCAACGCGGGCCGCGGCGCCCTGGGCATCACCGCCCGCATTGTGCCCGGTGCGATCGTCCAACGCTCCCTGCCGGCGGCGATCGGACTCGGAGCGGACCGCACGGTCGAGGCCTGTGGACTCATCGTCGGCGCACTGGGCCAGCTCGTGACTTCCATCGCCAGCAACCCGGGTGCTGCCCCGCCGGTGAGCGGGCCGATCGGCATCGCCGAGGCCGTGGGCACCGTTCGGACGGAGGCGCCGCCCGTGGTCCTGCTTTGGCTCATCGCGCTGCTCTCGGCGAACCTGGCCGTGGTCAACGTGCTGCCGTTCCCGCCGCTCGACGGAGGCCGCATCGTCGTGTCGGTGCTGCAGTCGGCGACTCGCAACCGCATCAGCGCGAGCCTGGAGCGGGCCACCTACTTCGTCGGATTTGTGCTGCTGTTCGGGTTCCTCGTGTGGGTCAGCTACTTCGACATCGTGAGGGGGGGCGCCGGCTCGTGAGCCGTCGCGAGACCCCCACCGTGATGGTCGGTGGCGTGCCGATCGGGTCGCACTGGCCGGTCGTGGTGCAGTCGATGACCAACACCGACACGGCCGACCCAGACGCGACGGCCCTCCAAGTCGCCTCGCTCGCCCATGCCGGCAGCGAGCTCGTGCGGGTCACCGTCAACAACGACGGCGCGGCTGCGGCAGTCCCGGACCTGGTGCGCAAAGTGCGTGGGCTGGGTGTTGGCGTGCCCATCGTCGGCGACTTCCATTACAACGGGCACCAGCTGCTGGTCCAGTACCCGGCGATGGCGCGCGCGCTTGACAAGTACCGCATTAACCCGGGGAATGTCGGATCGAAAGAGCATCACGACGAGCGCTTCATAACCATCGTGCAGGTGGCGATCGAGCGCGAGAAGCCGGTCCGTATCGGAGTGAACTGGGGCTCGCTCGACCAAGCGCTCCTGAGCGGCCTGATGGACGCGAACGCGCGACTGCCGGAGCCCGCCTCTGCGCGCGACGTTATGATCGAGGCGATGGTGCAGTCGGCGCTCCGCTCGGCCGAGCTGGCGGAGGCGACCGGCTTGGCTCACGACCACATCATCCTGTCGGCCAAGGTCTCCGGCGTGGTCGACCTAGTCGAGGTCTATCGGCGTCTGGCCTCCCGCTGCGATTACCCGCTGCACCTCGGGCTCACTGAGGCGGGCATGGGCACGAAGGGCGTCGTGGCGACAACCGCCGGCCTCGCGATCCTGCTCCACGAGGGCATCGGTGAGACGATCCGCGTCTCGATCACGCCCGACCCAGGCGGCGACCGGGTCGAGGAGGTACGGGTCGGCCAACAGGTGCTGCAGTCGCTCGGGCTTCGTCAGTTCCTGCCGCAGGTGTCTGCCTGTCCCGGCTGCGGTCGGACGACGAGCGCGTTCTTTCAGGAGCTGGCGCAGCAGGTGCAGGCCTACCTGGCAGCCTCGATGCCGGCCTGGCGCGAGCGCTACCCGGGCGTGGAGGGCATGCGGGTTGCGGTCATGGGGTGCGTGGTGAACGGCCCCGGCGAATCGAAACACGCCGACATCGGCATCTCGCTCCCGGGCACGTTCGAGGACCCTGTAGCGCCCGTCTACGTCGATGGAAGGCTGTCCACGACGCTGCGCGGTGAGAGACTGGTCGAGGAGTTCAAGGCGATCCTCGACGGCTACATCGAGCGGCGCTTCGGGAGGCGCGAGGCGCCGGTCTCCGCGGGATAGTTGCGCTGTGTCGGCCGTTCTCGCCTCTCCGCCTCAGACCCTGCGCTACCATAGGCGCCCGGAGAAGCGGCTGGCGTCGCTTGAGGTGCGCGCAGCGGCCCGTGCTCCGTTCGTCGCCGTTGCAGCAGGAGGTCTCGTGACCAGGGAGGGTTTCGTCACCACGATCACGCGCCAGTCGGACGACTTCCCTGCCTGGTACAACGACGTCGTTCTCAAGGCCGAGCTAGCGTCCTACTCTCCCGTGCGCGGCTGCATGGTGATCCGCCCCTACGGCTACGCCATCTGGGAGTCGATGCGGGACGAGCTGGACCGCCACATCAAGGCGACTGGGCACAGCAACGTCTACTTCCCGCTGTTCGTTCCGCGCTCGCTCCTCGAGAAGGAGGCGGCGCACGTGGAGGGCTTCAACCCGCAGGTCGCCTGGGTCACCCATGCGGGCGGAAAGGAGCTCGACGAGTGGCTGGCGATCCGCCCCACCAGTGAGGCGATCATCGCCGAGACGATCAAGGACTGGATCCAGTCCTACCGAGACCTGCCGTTGCTGATGAACCTGTGGAACAACGTGGTGCGGTGGGAGCTCCGCACACGGCTATTCCTGCGCACCACCGAGTTCCTCTGGCAAGAGGCGCACACGTTCCACGCCACTGAGCAGGAGGCGCGCGAGGAGGTGGACCTCGGCCTGGAGATCTATCGGAAAGTCGCCGAGGAGTGGCTCGCGCTCCCGGTGATCGGCGGTCGCAAGAGCGAGGGCGAGAAGTTCCCCGGCGCCGTGTACACGTACTCGATCGAGGCCATGATGCGCGACCGGAAGGCACTGCAAGCCGGTACCAGCCACTACCTCGGGTCGAACTTCGCGCAGGCGGCGGGCATCACGTTCCTCGACCGCGACAATCAACGCCGTCATCCGCACGGGACTTCCTGGGGCTTCAGCACCCGAATGGTCGGCGCGACGATCATGGCCCACGGCGACGACAGCGGGCTAGTGCTGCCGCCGAGGGTGGCGCCCGTGCAGGTCGTGGTGATCCCGATCTTCCGCTCGGACGCCGACCGATCAGCCGTGGCCGACGCGATTGAGCGTTTCGAACTGGCACTTCGTTCGACACCCGAAGGGCGGGGTGTGCGCCTCGAGGTGGACTGGCGCGAGGAGTCCCCCGGCTTCAAGTACAACCACTGGGAGCTGCGCGGCGTTCCGTTCCGGATCGAGGTCGGGCCGCGCGACGTGGCTGCCCGACAGGGCATGCTCGTCCGGCGCGTCGATCGCTCGAAGGAGGCCGTGCCGCTCGACCTGCTGGCGAACGAGCTTCCGCTGCGCCTGCAGGGGTATCAGCAGGAGCTGTTCCAGCGCGCGCTCGACTTCCGCGACGCGAATACGCACCACGTGGACGACTACGACGCGTTCAGGCGAGTGAACGAGGAGCAGGGCGGGTTTCTCTGGGCTCACTGGTGCGGGTCGGCCGAATGCGAGGCCAGGGTGTGTCGGGAGACGGGCGCGACGATACGGAACATTCCATTTGATTCGCCCGCTGAGACCGGTCGGTGCATCGTGGACGGCCGCCCGTCAGAGCGCCAAGTCGTCTTCGCCCGGGCGTACTGATCTCCCGGCCTCTGGGCCGGAGGCTGCCGGGTGATATACTGAGGCGGACCGACCGCAGGCCGCCGCTCCGACGTGGGTGACCCCCACGTCTTCTTGTGAGTGGGGGTCGGCACGAGCCGAGAGGAGGCGCAGTGTGAGCCGTGATTTCATCGGCGCCCTCCTGCAGCTGAACGCCGAGAAGGGCGTCCCGCGCGAGCAGCTCGTGAAGACCGTCGAGGAGGCCATCCAGGCCGCGTACCGGCGGGTGGCGCCAGGGAACGAGAACGTCTACGTTGAAATCGATCCGGAGACGGGCCGGATCCGGGTCTACCGCGCGATGGTTGCCGTCGAGGAAGTCGAGGACCCTCTTACCGAGTTCACCCTCGAGGAGGCGCGCAGGCTCAAGCCGAACGCGCAGCCGGGCGACATCCTCGAAACCCAGGAGCTGGACGCTGCCAGCTTCGGCCGGATCCACGCGCAGACGGCCAAGCAGCTTGTGCTGCAGCGCCTGCGGGAGGCCGAGCGCGAGGTCGTCTTCGGGCAGTACGCCCAGCGCGAGGCGGAGATCATCACCGGTACAGTGAATCGCGTCGAACCGCGCGGGATAATCCTGGACATGGGCAAGGGAGTGGAAGCCGTCCTATCCACGACCGAGCAGTCGCCCACCGAGAGTTATCGCATCGGGCAACATGTAAAGGCGTATGTGCTCGAGGTGCGCCGGACCACGAAGGGCCCCCAAGTCTATGTGAGCCGGACACACAAGGGGCTGCTGCGCCGGTTGTTCGAGCTCGAAGTCCCCGAGATCCACAACGGCACGGTCGAGATCAAGGCGATCGCCCGCGAGGCCGGCAGCCGTTCCAAGGTCGCCGTGGCGAGCCGCCAGGAGGGGCTCGACCCTGTCGGGGCGACGGTCGGTCAGCGCGGTGGCCGCGTGCAGGCGGTGGTGGCCGAGCTGAATGGCGAGAAGCTCGACGTGATCCCGTGGGCCGAGGATCCAGCCCAGTTCGTGGCGAACGCACTGAGCCCGGCGCAGGTCGTGGGCGTGACAATCGACGAGACCGCGCGAATCGCGACCGTGACTGTGCCCGAGCGCATGCTGTCGCTCGCGATCGGGCGGGAGGGACAGAACGCGCGGCTGGCAGCGAAACTCACCGGCTGGCGCATTGACATCCGGAGCGACCAGCCGCGGGCAGAGGAGCATGCCGGGCCGATTGCCCCAGTCGCCAGGGCGGCCGGGACTGCCGAGGCTTCAGCGTCCAGGCGAGCCGAAACGATCGACGCTGCCGCGGACCCGCCGGCCGTTATTTCGGGGACCGCGCGGGCCGAGGATCCGAAGACCGAGCCGACGGGGGATCCTGCACCCTCGCCAGCCGAGGAAACCTCGGCTGCCCGGCCGGCCAGAGCGCGGCGCACCAACCGTGACACGACGCGCCCGGGCGTCTCGTTGCCAGACCAGCACGCGAAACCGGCCCTAGGACCCGCCGAGGAGGTGGCCCCGTAGCCGGCGGCGAGCCGCAGCAGCGGCGCCAGCCCGCCCGCACCTGCGTGGCGTGCCGCACGGAGCGAGCCAAGCGGGAGCTCGTGCGCGTCGTGCGGACCGCAGCCGGATCCGTTGAGATCGATCCAACCGGCAGGCTGCCCGGCCGCGGTGCCTACGTCTGCGCGTCGGGAACGTGCGCGGCCGAGGCCGTCCGCCGGGGCGCCCTCGAACGGGCGCTCGGCGTCCCGACACCCGAACCCCTTCGCGACCGGCTGACCGCCGGCTCGCTCGACTGACCAAGGAGGCACCCGTGGCACGAAGCCGCAGTGGAACCCGCGGTCGCCGCGGACCCCGCAAGCCGCCGCGCCGTCCGGATCAGATCACCGGGTTGGGAGTCGAAGTCGTCGAACCGAGCGAGTGCGGCGCGATCGAGATCGCCCCGACCGTCACCGTCCAGGAACTAGCCGGCCTGCTCCGCGTGAACCCTGCTGATGTGATCCGCGAGCTCATTAAGAGCGGAATCTTCGCGACCATCAACCAGAGCATCGACCGCGACACAGCCAGCCTCGTCGCCGAAGAGCTGGGCTACGAGGTGGCGGAGGCCGTCGCTGTGCCTCGCCTTGTCGAGGAGGGCGAGGCCGAGGCACAGCCTGCGCCGGCTGCCAAGGAGCAGCTCTGGGTCGAGGACGACTTGAGCAAGCTGGTGCCGCGCGCGCCCATCGTGACCGTGATGGGCCACGTGGACCACGGCAAGACGAGCCTCCTTGATGCCATTCGGGCGACCAGCGTCGCCGCTGGCGAGCGCGGCGGGATCACCCAGCACATCGGCGCCAGCGAGGTGGTCAAGGACGGCAAGCGCATCGTCTTCCTCGACACGCCCGGCCACGAGGCGTTCACGGCCATGCGGGCGCGCGGCGCCAAGGTGACCGACATTGCCGTCTTGGTAGTCGCTGCCGACGACGGTGTGATGCCGCAGACGGTCGAGGCGATCGACCACGCGAGGGCCGCGCGCGTGCCTGTCATCGTCGCGCTCAACAAGATCGACAAGGCCGACGCCAACGTGGACCGCGTCAAGACCGAACTGTCCGAGCACGGCGTGCTCGTCGAGGAGTACGGCGGCGACACCCCGCTCGTTCCTGTCAGCGCCAAACAGCGCACCGGGATCGACGAGCTGCTGGAGATGATTCTGCTCGTGGCGGACCTCCAGGATCTCAAGGCGAACCCGAAGCGGGCCGCCGTTGGCACCGTAGTGGAGGCGGAGCTTGACAAGGGCCGCGGGCCAGTGGCGACCGTGCTGGTGCAGACTGGCACGCTGAAGATCGGCGATACCGTCGTGGTGGGCTCGACATTCGGCCACGTCCGGGCGATGGAGAACAGCGTCGGTGCACGCGTGACGAAGGCCGGACCTTCGTCGGCCGTGGTGCTGCTCGGCCTGGCGGACGTGCCCGCGGCGGGCGACACGGTGCAGGTGGTCCCGGACGAGCGCGCGGCGCGCGCCATCGTCGATCAGCGCCGTGTCCAGGCAGGGGCGAAGTCCGAGGGAGGCGCTCGCGCTACGCTCGAGGACCTCTACCGGCAGATCCAAGCCGGCCAAACCCGCGAGCTGCGGATCGTAATCAAGGCGGACGTGCAGGGTTCGCTCGGTGCCATCACCCACGCCCTGGACCAGGTCTCGACGGACGAGGTCCGGATCAACGTAATCCACGAGGGTACGGGAGACATCACGGACAACGACATCCTGCTCGCGTCGGCGTCTGACGCGATCGTCGTCGGATTCAGCACGAAGCTCGATCCGCAGGCGAGGCGCACCGCCGAAGCCGAGGGCGTGGACGTCCGGCTGTACGACATAATCTACAAGCTGACCGACGATATTGAGGCGGCCCTCAAGGGCATGCTCGAGCCAGAGATCGTGGAGGTCGTCGAGGGACGCGCAGAAGTCCGCCAGGTCTTCAAGGTGGGGCGAGGTGGGCAGGTCGTTGCGGGGTCCTACGTCACCGACGGCCGGATTGTCCGCGGTGGGGCCCGCGTGTATCGCAGCGGCCGCGTCTTGGCAACCGACCGGATCGACTCGCTGCGTCGTTTCCGGGATGATGTGCGAGAGGTGGCGGCAGGCTTCGAGTGCGGAATCGGCCTGGCGGGTCATCACGACCTCCAGGACGGTGACGTCATCGAGTGCTTCACCCAGCAGACGGTCTCGCGCGCGGCCGGCGCCTGAGCGCCACATTCCGCGCCGGACCTCGCGAAGCGGGCACCATGACGGAGCGCACGGCTCGTGTCGACCAGCTGCTGCAAGAAGAGATCAGCCGGATCGTCATGCGTGATGTGCACGACCCGCGCATTGGGTTCGCCACAGTGACGCGCGTGCAGACGGCGCCCGACCTGCGGCATGCGAAAGTGTGGGTGTCGATCATCGGCCAGCTGGACGAGCGGCAGGCGACGTTCCGAGCGCTGGCGCGCGCGATGCCGTTCGTCCGCCACGAACTCGGCGTGCTCCGCCTGCGTCGTATCCCTGAGCTGCATCTTGAGCTCGACGACAGCGTCGAGCGTGGCGCGCGGGTGCTGCAGATCCTCGGCGACCTGGAGGCGGGACGTGAGCCTGCGCCGTCAGCGCCCGGCGAGACGCTGCCCACGCCGGGGCCGCGGCATCCCGACGAGCCCGATGCGTGGGCCCCCGACGCAACGGCTCCGGGCACATCGATGCCCGACTCGGCATTGCCTGCGACGCGCGCCCACAAGAAGCGAGCCCTGCCTTGGCGGTCAGTATCTCCCCGTGCAGCCCGGCAGGGACGGCGGCCGTGACGGCGGCCGTCCCGCGGACGTCGCCCGTGTTCGCGTCGTCGCTCATGCCTGCCGACCTCGCCGCCGTGCCGGCCGAGGTCGTGTCGCGTCTCCGCTCGACGTGCCGCGTGGTGACGATCTGCCACGAGAACCCGGAGGCCGATGCGCTCGGCTCCGCGCTTTCGCTGGCCGTCGCGCTCGAGTCGCTGGGCGCCGTGGCCACGCCGGTGTGCGCGGACCCGGTTCCCGAGCTGTACGGGTTCATGCCTTCCGTCCAGCGCTTCCGCACCACCCCAGACCCGGCGGTCGACTATGACCTAGTCGTGGTACTGGACTGCGGGGAGCTGGCCAGGGTCGGCCCGCTTCTGGAGACGCACGCCGAGCTCTTCGCGCGGGTCCCGATAGTTAACGTCGACCATCACAAGTCGAACCCCGGCTTCGGCGCCGTCAACTGGATCGACGCACGGGCGGCCGCCACATGCGAGATGGTGACACTGCTCCTCGGGGCGATGGGCGTGCCGCTCACGACCGGCGCCGGTGCAGTGGCCGACAGCCTGTTGGCCGGCTTGGTGATGGACACGGCTACGTTCCAGCACCCGAACGTGACACCGCGCACCCTGCGCGTCGGGGCCGATCTCGTGGCGGCCGGGGCGCCACTGTCGGCGACGTCGCGCCTTCTCTACCGGACGAAGCCCGACGTGCAGCTGAAGCTGTTCGGGCGGGTGCTGGCCCGCCTCGAGTCGGAAATGGACGGCCGGCTCGTCTGGTCCACGCTCACGCTTGACGACCTGGCTTCCATCGGCGGGGTGCCCGCGTACTCCGAGGGGATGATCGACCTGCTCGGGCAGGCCCAGGCGGCCGAGATCGTCTTGCTCTTCAAGGAGCAGCCCGGCGAGACGAGGATCAGCATCCGGACTTGCGATGGCGGGCCGGACGCGACCGAGCTGGCGGGCCTCTGGGGTGGTGGCGGCCATGCGCGGGCTTCCGGCGCGACGGTCCCGCTGCCCCTCGACGCGGCGGCCCGGGAGGTGCTCGATGCCGCCCGGCGCATGCTGCGATCGCCGGAGTCTCTCGGGTGACCGGGCGTCGTGACCGGGTGCTGGGGCGGGGCAGGCCGGTTCACGCTACGCCTGCTGGGATTCTCGTCGTTGCTAAGCCGGCCGGCCCAACCTCCCACGACGTCGTTGCTTTGGT
>JBKQRF010000171.1:0-20115 GCA_052144055.1 Candidatus Limnocylindrales bacterium | reverse complement strand
CCTACTGCCTGACCGGCACGCTCGTTCGGCGCGACGGGTCCTGGCGTTTCCTACTGCTCCACGGCTCCGAGGAGGCGTCAAACGCCTAGCAAACCCTCCAGGGCATTCGGCCACAGGCCCTGAGTGCGTTGAACGTTGCCCTCCAACGGACGCTGGGCGTCAGCCTGACCTGGCGCATGATCGTGGCCGCTTTCCGCCCCAACGAAGTCCCAGTGGAGATGCGAAGCCTCATTGCCGACCTCGAGGCATTCCGGACGCAGCAGGTCTAGGTCGCGAGATCGGGTTAAGCATGGAGCTCTGGGGTCCGGCAACTTTCCGCTCCTCCAACTACTACCCCCCGCCGTTCGTTGACGACGCCGGTCCGACCCACTAGACTTAAATCCGACGATTTCCGTCGGAATTGACGCGCGATCGGTAGGGGCCGGCGACCGGCTCGATCCCGACCCGAGCCGGACGGGGAACGCCACCAGCGAGAGCCGCTATCCGGGGGCAGGGACTCGACCGTGCGGACCAGCTTCATGAGCAGCGGCGCCGTGCACTTCTCGACGAAGGGCGAGTACGGCGTTCGGCTGATGGTCGATCTGGCCCGCCACTACGGCGAAGGCCCCATGAGCCTGGCAGACGTAGCAGAACACGAGGACCTCCCGCGCCCCTACCTGGAGCAGCTCGTCGTCAGCCTCCGCGCGGCCGATCTCGTCGTCAGCCACCGCGGTGCTCGCGGTGGCTACACGCTCGCGCGTGCGCCCGGCCAGATCGGCATGGGCGACGTCCTCCGGGCTTTGGAGGGCCCAATCGTCCCAATGATCTGCGCGGCGCACGATCTGGAGACGGCGGGTCAGTGCGGCCGCACGACGTTCTGTACTGTCAACATGCTGTGGGTCAAGGTGCGCGACGCGATCACCGAGGCGGTCGACTCGTTGACCCTCGCCGACCTGGTGCTTCCGCCGGTCCCCGCGCCTGACGCCCGCCCCGCGCACGCCGTCGTCTGAATCTTCTGGTCACGCCCGGCGGGCGGGCGCTGGCCGACAACCGAGGAGTCGAATTCCCGCCGTGACCAACACGCAGCAATCGGACGCGACCCAGCCCGCCAGTGGGCCCGCCCTCGCGAGCGACAACGCCCTGGTGATCCGAGACCTGCACGTCGTGCCGATCGCGAACCCCGAGCGCGAGATCCTGGCCGGAGTGGACCTGACGGTCCCGAAGGGCGAGGTCCACGCGATCATGGGCCCCAACGGCTCCGGCAAGACGACGCTCGCCTACGCCCTCATGGGGCATCCTGCCTACAAGGTCACGCAGGGCCAAGCCACGTGGAAGGGGCAGGACATCCTGGCCCTCTCGCCCGACAAGCGTGCCCGTCTGGGCATCTTCCTGGCGTTCCAGTACCCGACCGCCATCTCCGGTCTGTCCGTCGCGAGCTTCCTGCGCACGGCGCGTAACGCGCGGATGCGCGGCCTCGACGGCAGCGCCGATTTCGACCCGTCCGACCCGGCACGCGGCGGGATCACGATGGGCGCCTTCCGTAAACTGATGCGCGAGAAGATGGGGCTCCTCAAGCTCGACGATTCGTTCGCCGGACGCTACGTCAACGAGGGATTCTCCGGCGGCGAAAAGAAGCGCCTCGAGATGCTCCAGATGGCCATCCTGCAGCCGGAGCTCGCAATCCTTGACGAGACCGATTCTGGTCTGGACATCGATGCGCTGCGGATCGTGGCCGAGGGCGTGAACGCGCAGCTCAGCCCCGACATGGGAGTCTTGCTTATCACGCACTACCAGCGGCTGCTGAACTACATCACGCCCGACTACGTGCACGTCCTAGCACGCGGCCGGATCCTGGAGTCAGGCGGCCGCGACCTCGCGCTCCGGCTGGAGGAGGAGGGCTATGCCCCTGTGCTGCGCGAGGCGGGCTACGAGGATTTCGTGAGCGACGAGGCGCCCGAGCCCGAGCCCGCAGCTCACTGACGGCGGACGGCGAAGGAAGGATCTAACGATGACGATCAGCGAGCGCCGGACCGAGCCCGCCGCTCCCCGAGCGGGTTCCGGGACCACGCTCCAGGCGGCGCCGTCACCGGCCTCGTCCTCCGCCGGCGCGGCGGACCGACTGCTGCGCGACCCCCTCGACCCGGACGCGCTCCGCGCCGACTTCCCCCTCTTCGAACGGGACTTCGGCGGTCGTCGGATCGCGTACCTCGACAGCGCCGCGACGAGCCTCAAGCCGCGCGCGGTCATCGAGGCGGTAGACGGCTACAACACGCGGTATACGGCCAACGTCCATCGTGGCATCTACCAGCTGGGCGAGGAAGCCACGGCGGCCTACGAGGGCGCCCGCGAGAGGGTCTCGCGGTTCATCGGCGCGCGGGATCGCCACGAGATCGTCTTCGTGCGCAACGCGACCGAGGCGATCAACCTGGTCGCGGCCACGTGGGGGCGCCGGCACGTCGGGCCGGGCGACACGATCGTCCTCACCGAGCTCGAGCATCACTCGAACTTGGTGCCCTGGCAGATGCTTATCCAGGAGAAGGACGCGGACCTCGAGTTCGTCCCGATCGACGACGAGGGCCGCCTCGTCCTCGATAACTTCGACGCGCTCCTGCGCACGAAGCCCCGGCTGGTCTCGTTCACCCACGTGTCGAACGGCATTGGCACCATCAACCCGGTCCGCGCGATGGTCGATCGCGCCCATGCCGCCGGAGCCCTCGTGCTGGTCGACGGCGCGCAGGCAGTCCCGCACATGCCAGTGGATGTGGCGCAGCTCGGCTGCGACTTTTACGCGTTCAGCGGCCACAAGGCCCTCGGCCCCACCGGCAGCGGCGTGCTGTGGGCGCGGCGCGAGCTGCTTGAGGCGATGCCGCCTTTTATGGGCGGCGGCGAGATGATCCGCGAGGTGCACCTTCGCTCGACGGTCTACAACGACGTCCCGTGGAAGTTCGAGGCTGGCACGCCGGACATCTCGGCTGCGATCGGGCTGGGCGCGGCGGTGGACTACTTATCAGAGCTCGGCATGGACCGTGTGCGGGAGCACGAGCGCCTGCTGACGGACTATGCGCTCGACGCGCTGGCTCGCGGTGTGCCGGGGATCACCCTGTACGGCCCGCGGTCGGCTGACGAGCGGGCGGGCGTGGTCACGTTCAACTTGCCCGCGGTACATGCGCACGACGTCGCGACGATCCTGGACCGGGAGGCGGTCGCGGTCCGGGCCGGGCACCACTGCACCCAGCCATTGCACGAGCGCCTCGGGGAGGCCGCCACGGCGCGAGCCAGCTTCGGTGTCTACAGCACCACCGACGACATCGACCGCCTGGTCGCCGGCCTGCGCAAGGTGCAGGAGTTGTTCGCGTGATCGGTGGGACGGCCACAGGCCTCGCCCCGAGCGTGGGGCCGACGACGGGCGTGGCGGCGATCGCTGGCGTGCATACCGGCCTCGCGCAGGCACCCGAGTGCCCTAGTGCGCGATACTGACTCCCATGGACGATCTCTACCGGGCCGAGATCCTTGAGCACTACCGCCACCCGCACAACTTCGGGACGCTGGATCATCCGGACGTCGTGCAGGAGGGCTCGAACCCGCTGTGCGGCGACCGGCTCACCCTGATGCTGGGGATCGGCAAGCAGGGCCGCGTCGACGAAGTCGCCTTCACTGGACGCGGATGTGCCATCAGCCAGGCGTCGGCTTCCATGCTTACCGATCGGATCCGCGGGCTTCCGCTCGTCGAGGTCGCCAAGATCGGGCGCCAGGACGTGATGGACGACCTAGGGATCGAGATCAGTCCGGCGCGATTGAAGTGCGCGCTGCTGTCCGTAGAGACGCTCCGACGCGCCCTCGAGGACCGGGTGGCTTGGCAGGCCGAGACGGAGGAGGAGCCCGCGTGATGCGCATGCCATCGCCGGCAGCTCGCCCGGGCCGCTGCAGGTGTCAGCGGCCGGCCTGACTCGCCGGCGTCCCGCCGCTCGTTTCAGCGATCCCGCCCGTTCTCCAGGGTGGTGCCGCCCCGGATTTCTTGGAGCCCCTGTCCGATGAACAAGACCTTCAACGAACTCATGCGCGAGGCCCGCGCCGTCGCACGTGAGGTGTGGCCCGACGAGGCCGCCCGCCTCGCGGCGTCGGGCGTGAGGCTCCTCGACGTCCGTGAGCAGCACGAGTGGGAGGAGGGGCATATCCCCGGCGCCCTCCACGTCGCGCGCGGGTACCTCGAGATGGAGATCGAGAGCGTTCTGCCTGACCGCAACGCGCCCGTGGTCATCTACTGCGCGGGCGGCGTCCGCTCGCTTCTCGCGGCGCGCGAGCTCAAGGAGATGGGCTACGCAGCCCCGATGTCCATGGCGGGCGGCTTCCAGCTCTGGAAGTCGGAAGGGCGACCCTGGACGCAGCCCCGTGTCCTAACGCCAGAGCAGAAGCGCCGTTACAGCCGGCACCTGCTGATCCCGGAGGTTGGCTCGGAGGGTCAGGCCCGGCTGCTCGAGTCGCGCGCCCTGTTCATCGGCGCCGGCGGGCTTGGATCGTCCGGCCTGCTCTATCTCGCCGCCGCGGGGGTCGGGACGATCGGGGTGGTCGACTTCGACACGGTGGACCTGAGCAACCTCCAGCGGCAGGTCATCCACGCCACCGATCGGGTCGGACAGAAGAAGACCGACTCGGCCGTGCAGTCCGTCCATGCGCTGAACCCCGACATCGACGTGATCGCCTACGACGAGATGCTGACCGAGGAGAATGTCGGCCGGATCATCGAGGGGTACGACGTGATCCTCGACGGCACGGACACGTTCGAGACGCGCTACACGCTGAACGACGCGGCGGTGCGGGCCGGTATCCCCGTGGTCCACGCGAGCGTGTTCCGTTTCGAGGGTCAGCTGACGGTCTTCCAGCCGTACGCTGGCCCGTGCTACCGCTGCCTGTATCCCGCCCCGCCTCCCCCTGAGCTGGCACCCGGCTGCTCGGTGGCCGGGGTGCTGGGAGTCGTGCCCGGGACGCTTGGCCTGCTGCAGGCCACCGAAGCGATCAAGGTGCTGCTCGGCATCGGCGAGCCGCTGGTGGGCCGGCTGCTGATATACGACGCGCTCGACATGTCGTTTCAGGAGTTGCAGCTGCGGCGCGACCCGAGCTGCCCGGCCTGCGGCGACGGGGCGCGTGAAGCCGCCGCCGGCGAGGCGGCGACTCCGAAGGCCACCGTGTCGGAGGCGGGGGGCGTGCAGGCCACGCCGCTGGTGGCCCGCCCGCTCGGCCGCATCGGCTGAACCGCCGTGTCCACGACCGCAGACGCAGTACCGATCGCTGGCTGGTCCACGATCGCAGGGGGTATCGAAGCCACGTGAGTAAGGTGCGGATCCCGCCCGTCCTGCGGGCGCAGGCCGAAGGGAACAAGCAGGTCGAAGTCGACGGATCGACCGTGGGCGACGTCATGCACGGGCTGGTCGAGCGCTTCCCGGGGCTCGGCGAGCAGTTGCTGGCGGCCGACGGCTCGCTGAACCGGTTTGTCAACGTCTACCTGAACGACCAGGACATCCGGTATCTGCAGGAGCTGAGCACGCCGGTCTCCGCGACCGACACGGTGGTAATCCTGCCGGCGATGGCCGGGGGCGCGTAGGGCGATGGCGGTCGCGCGCCCGGGTGCCGTTGCGCCGCGGTCGGACCGCGCGGTCCCCTCGCAGGCGCGGGCCGATCGGCTTCGCCCGCACGCTCATGAGGGCGCAGGGCCGCACGGAGGCCGGTTTCCGTCGATCGTCGACGCCATCGGGAACACCCCGCTCGTCGAGATCCCCCAGATGTCGCCCAACGAGAACGTGCGGCTCTACGCCAAGCTCGAGTTCATGAACCCCACGGGGTCCGTCAAGGATCGCGTGGCGAAGTACCTGATGGAGGACCTGGAGCGACGCGGAGTCCTTCGCCCGGACTCCATCATCATCGAGCCCACCAGCGGCAACACCGGCATCGCGCTCGCGATGATCGCCCGGCGCAAGGGCTATCGCGTCGCCGTCGTGATGCCGGACAACGTCACGAACGAACGACGACAGCTGCTTGCGCTTTTCGGCGCGGAAATCATCGACTCGCCCGGCGAGAAAGGCTCGAACGGGGCGGTCGCGCTGGCGAAGTACCTGGTGTCGCGCGACGAGCGGTTCGTGATGCCGTACCAGTACGGCAACCCCGCGAACCCGCTGGCGCACTACGAGGGGACGGCCGAGGAGATCATCGCCGACTGCCCCGAAGTGGACGTCTTCATCGCCGGCCTGGGCACCGGAGGGACCCTCACCGGCGTGGGCCGCCGTCTGCGCGAGCACAACCCGGAGGTTCGCATCGTGGCGGCCGAGCCGATGCCCGGAGAGAACGTTCAGGGGCTCCGCTCGCTCGAGGAAGGGTTCGTGCCAGAAGTGTTCGACCCCTCGATCCTCGACGCCAAGTTCCTCGTGTCAAACGCCGACGCGATCGACGCGCTGCGCGCGCTCACCGAGCGGGAGGGGATCTTCGCGGGCGTGTCGTCCGGGGCGGCGCTCGTGGCGGCCGCTCGGGTCGCCGCCGAGATGCCGCACGGCACGATCGTTGTGCTGCTGGCGGACGGCGGCTGGAAGTACCTCTCCGGCGGGATCTGGACGCGCGATATGGGCGAGATGGAGCGCGACCTGGAATCGCGGAGCTGGTGGTGAGCGCCGGGCCACGGACCGAGTCGGCGGCCCGGCTCCCGCGCGCGCTTCGGGATGAGCTAGTCGACTGGGCGCGTCGTGGGTACCCCAACGAGGCGTGCGGGATCGTGTCGGCCGACCGATCGCACGACGAGGGCGGTGGCGCCTCCCGGTTCCACGGGCTCACAAACGCCGCAGCGTCGCCGTATCGCTACCTGATCGACCCGGCCGAGCAGCTTCGGCTGATGCTGGAGCTCGACGACGCGGGCCACGTCGTGTGGGGTGTCTTCCACTCCCACGTGCGCTCGCCCGCGGAGCCGTCCCCGACCGACATTGGGCTCGCGTTCTATCCCGACTCGCTCTACCTTATCTGCTCGCTCGCCGACATGGACTCGCCCGTGGTACGTGTGTGGCGGATCCGGGACGGCGCGGTGACTGAAGTGCCGCTGCTCAGCGAGGCGTAGCCGATCCCGCGCGCTCGTGTGCGGCGGATGCCGTGGCCGTCCGTTCCGCCGTCCATCGCACTCCGGAGACCGCCCAGTAGTCGGCCAGCACCCCGAGCCGTGCCGCGTACGTCGCGCGCGCCCGCTCGAACGCGCTCCACGCGTCGCCAGCGTCTTCGAGCTCGTACCCGGCGTCGGCCAGGCGTTCGTACGCTTCGTCGAACGCGGCGCGGTCCACGCCCGAGCCCTCGACCGGCCCGAAGCCAAGGTAGTTGGCGATGTCCTCGACGAAGTGGGCGCCCACACGCTTTGCCAGCTCGGCCTGCCCGCGCGGCACGCCACGGATCGTGGTGAGGACGAAGCACGCTGAATCGAGCACCGCACCCAACGCGCTGACCCACGACGAGTTGTCGTGGCTCGACCGGAAGTAGCCCAGGATGGGGTACGCGACGTGAGAGTCCAGGACCTCGGCGGACCAGCGCTCCCAGTCGGCGAACAGGACGGGCAGTTCGCCCGTGAGGCCGAGGCGAGCGTATGTCTCGAGGAGTGTCACGGCCGACGGCGGAGCGCCCGCCCGCGCGGCGAGCGTGACCACCAGGATCTCACGACGCTGGAACGAGCCGAACAGCGAGAACAGGTACGTGATCCCGAGCGCGACAACCCCAAGGCCGGTGGCCGCCGCAGTGATGGTCACGATCCGCGCCGCGCCACCGACTGCCAATACGTCGCCGAAGCCGAGGGTCAGGATCGAGGAGCCGGCGAAGTAGACCGCGACGCCGAGATCCGGCGCGGGAGGCGACAGTTGCGCGCGCAGCGCGAAGAACACCAGCCCGTACCCGAGGACGAGTAGGACCATCCACACGAGCACGAGGAGCACGACCAGCGCGGGCGCGTAGATACCCAGCAAAAGCTCGCGCTGGAGGCCGGTGCTCACGCGCAGGCAGGCAGCCCGCCAGGCCCGCCAGGTCTGGATCGTCAGGTGCTTCGCGAGGCGCCATCGGCCCGGCGTCGGCCGCGGCACCACGATCGTCTCGAACACGTCCCACAAGACCAGCCCGACCAAGGCAAGCCCGACGGCGAAGATGATGACGTCCATGCGCGGGCGATCATCCCATGGCGCTCGCCCGGGCGCCATCGACGGCGGGACGGCCCCGCGCGCGCGGCCACCCGGCGAGTGGCGGGCGGGATCGCGCTGGCGGTCGGGACCCCCGGATCCATGCGGCGGCGCGGACGGCGGCCTCAGGCGCGTCTGCAGGTCGAGCCTCAGCTCGAACTCGTCCGATGGGATCTCACCGCGTGCGAAACGGACCCGGAGGATCTCCTCCGGGTCGTCCGGACGCGCCTGCATCGGCGAAGAAGATCGTGGCGAGGCCGGAAGACCAAGCGCACGCCTAGCAGCGCGAGCACTCCGACGATGGCAAGCCAGATCAGCCTGCCGAAGAGGCCGGCAACTCAGCCGCCGTGCCTGAGGTATCAGCCCCCGTACCGCTATCCCGGTGCCATCCCCGATCGCGACTTGCGCCCTGGCGGGGTTACGCGGTCGACGGCTACGAGCGCATGACCAGGGTCAGGAACCGCGAGCGCTCACGCGCGCTGTCGCCGCGTCTCCGCCAAGTGCGCCTTCCAGCCGGCCGGGTCGGTGTCGACGCTGCTCCCGGTCCAGCCGCACGTGCAAGTTACCTGCCGAAGCCGGTGCCGGTACTCCTCAATGACATGCTTGACCGGCTCGGGTACGTCGGCGTCGCGGCCTTCCCGATGCGTCAGCCCGGAACGCTGCCAATGCATGATGCCGGCTCTCCGGGTCAGTCTTCGACGGCGCGCACGTTGATGGCGCGCGGGCCACGTGGACTCGCTTCGACCTCGAACGCCACGCGCTCGCCGCCGAGCAGCCGGTCGAAATCGAGCGATGGGCTGACGGAGCTCCGATGGAAGAAGTAGTCCTTGCCGTCCTCGGCGGTGATAAACCCGAACCCGCGGTCTGCCACGACCTTCTTGACAGTGCCGGACATGTCGCCCCCTGTGTCTCCGCTTCCCGATGGTGAGAACGCAGGCGCGAGGTCCGAGAAGGCAAGACCAGGCGTTCGCTCGCCGACAGTCGACGAAGGCCTAGTCTAGTCCGAAGCCGAGGAGGGCGCCGCGCCAACCAAGTTGGAGTACTCGGGGTGCCGGCGAACGTAGGCCGCGATGAAGGGGCATTGCGGCGTCATCGTCATCCTCCGGGACCGCACGTCGTCGAGAGCGCCAGCCGCGAGCCGTCGCCCCACGCCGCGACCCTCGAACTCCGGGAGCACCACCGTATGCGTGAATACCAGGTGGCCGGGCGAGGCGCGGTACTCGGCAAAGCCCGCCAGCCGCTCACCTACGTGCACTTCGTACCGCAGGGCCTCGCCGTTGTCGGTCACACGCATCTGCTCATCCATGGTCTGTCCCCCCGTGCACGTCTAATGGTTGCGGGCTGGCGTCTCGCCGGGCTAGGAGCGCGTCGACCAGGCTCGCCTCCGTGGCTGTTCCTGGGAGGCCGAGTCGAGCGCCAACCCGGGCTGCCAGTGGCGGCTCGAGGTACGTCGAGGCCAGGGCGGGCCAGCTCGGCTCCGAGAACACGTCGGCCGGGGTCCCGTCGAGCACGATGCGCCCCGCCCGCATCACTACGACACGGCGGGCCGTCTCCGCCACGAACCGCATGTCGTGGCTGATGGTGATCACCGTTCGTCCCTCCGCCGACATCCCCCCGATGATGGCCCGCACCCGGCCCGCGCCTCGCGCGTCCTGTCCCGTGGTCGGTTCGTCGAGGATGACGACCGGCGTGCGCATGGCGAGGATCGACGCGATCGCCAGCAGCTTGCGACGCGAGTACCCCAAGTCGTAGGGGTTCGCGTCGGCGGTGCCGGCCAGTCCTACAGCCTCCAGCGCCGCGTCGACGTCACGGTCCAGTTCCGCGCCGCTGCGCCCCAAGTTCCGTGGCCCGAAGGCGATCTCGGCGCGCACCCGCCCCGCGAAGATCTGACGGTCCGGGTTCTGAAATGCGAGCCCGACTCTGGCGGCGAGCTGCGCGACGTGCAGGCGAGCCGTGTCGGCGCCGTCAACCAACACCCGGCCTTCGGTGGGGCGCAGGAGCCCGTCGAAATGTCGCACGAGTGTGGACTTGCCCGATCCGTTCTGCCCAACGATCGCGACCCGTTCGCCGGGCGCGATCCGCAGGTCCACGCCGTCGAGCGCGCGCGTCCCGTCGGGGTAGACGAAGACGACCGATTCGACAGCGATCGGGATGCTCACGCTCGGTTCACCAAGCCGCCCGGGCGGCCGGATGTGCGGGTGCGATCCGCGCCCTCGAGCACCGTCGAGTCGACCTCGAGTCCGGCCGCGTCCAGTGCGCGCCGCAGCCTGACGGTGGCCGGCGGCTCGACACCGCGCTCGGCCGTGCGAAGGTCGGCCAGCACGTCTGCCGCCGGTCCCGACGCGACTACCCGCCCGCCGTCGATCACTACGACGTCATCGGCGAGCGCCGCGAGCAGCTCGGTCTTGTGCTCGACGATCAGGATTCCGGTTCCTGTGTCCGCGGCGAGACGAGCCAGTGCCTCGCCCACAAGCCGCGTGCCATGCGGGTCGAGCTGACTCGTGGGCTCGTCCAACACCAGGTACGCCGGCCGCAGCGCCAGCACAGAGCCGAGCGCGACGAGCTGGGCCTGCCCGCCGGACAGGCGGGCAGGGTCCTTCGGCGCGAGCGCCGCGATGCCGAGCGTATCGAGCGCCCACTCAACCCGATCCACGATCTCGCCGACGTTGAGGCCAAGGTTACGCGGCCCGAAGGCTAGCTCCTCGTAAACGGTCACGGCCGTGCCGGAGAGCTGCGTTGTAGGGTTCTGGAACAGGACGCCACAGCGCTGCGCGAGCTCGTGCGGCTTCAGCGAGCGCGTTTCGACGCCGTCCATGGTCACTGACCCATCCAGCCGACCCCCGATCGCGGCGGGTGCCAGCCCGGACGCCACGAGGCACACGGTGCTCTTGCCCGACTCGTTGGCGCCAACGAGCCCCACCACACCGCCCGCCGGCACCGCGAGGTCGATGGCGTCAAGCACGGCGCGTGCCGTGCCAGCGTAGCGGTACTGCGCTGCCGAAAGGGTGAGCGTCACGGCAGATGCAGCACTCCGGTGATCTCCGCCACGATCGCCGCGAGCGCGCCCAGCAACAGGACCCAACGGACTGCGCGCTGCAGCTCCGAGTCGGGGAGCCTGCGGAGCACGGTGCGGTGGGTCGGCGCGGAGAAGGCTCGCGCTTCGAGGGCCATCGTCTGCTCCTCGACCTCGGTCAGCGCGCCGAAAATCATGGGCGCGGCGAGTGGGACGACGCCGCGGGCACGTCGCCAGATTGGGCCTTCCGTGTCGAGCGCCCGGGCTCGCTGTGCGTCGATGATCTCGGCCGCACGTTCGATGGTGCGCGGGACCGTGTTCACGGCAGCGCCGACGACGAAGATCAGGCGCCGCCCTACCCCCCGCCGCTCGAGGTCCGAGAGGAGATCGTCGGTCGGCGTCGTCAGGTAGACCAGTGCCAGTGCGAGCGAGATCGCGAGCAGGCGCAGCGTGACCTCGATGCCAAAGGCGAGGCCGCTCCACGTCGGCGCCAGCGGGCCAAGCCGGACGATCGGATCGTGTGCGCCCGGCAGCAGGAACGTGTTGATCACCAGGATCGAGCTCACGATAGGAAGCGTGAGCGACGCAATGATGGCCAGCTGACGAGCGACTTGTGCGATGGACGCTGAAGCGGCGAGCATCGCCAGCACCAGCAGCGGTCCAGTCCAGTGCCCGAGGATGAACGAGGCCGCCACCTCGAAGATGCCGATGACGAGCTTCGTGGCCGGGTTCAGCGAGCGGTAGGCGCCAGTCCTTGGGCGCCGCACGTACTCCGGAAGCCGGTCGACGCTGTCCCCCGGCCCGAACTGCGTCTCGTGCGCCATTAACTGGTCACGACGCGCCCGTCGCCACTGCCTTCTCGCCGTTGGGGAACCGTGCCACGAACCTGGTCGACAGGCTCGTGATGATGAAGAACACGACGAAGCTCGTGATCATCTTGTCGAGCGGATCGGAGAGCAGGCCCTGCTTGAGTGTTGCTGTGTAGAGGCTGTCTCCGCCAGCCCGGAACGCTGCGACTAGGGCGTCCATGCCGCCGCCAGTGACGCCGCCGAAGACGAAGGCCGCGATCGGGGCTGACACGACCGCCGCGACCATGCCGGTGACGAGCCCCGCCCCGATCGCGTACACTGCCCCGACGTCTCGCCGAAGGAACAACGCCCAGGCGATGAGGAGTACGAACACCGCCATGACGAACAAGAAGAAGACACGCGACTGATCGAAAGTGATCGCCGCGTTGCCGCCGACGTTCGTGTTGAAGGCTGTTGTGCTTGCGTAAGCCCGACCGTAGGTGTAGAGGGCTGCGCCGCCAACGATGATCACGGCGACTATGGCGCCAAAGGCGGCCCGGCCCGGATCGCCTTTGCGCGACCGGAAGAGACCGAGCTGGCCCCAAACCCCCGCCAGGATGCCTATCACTGCCGCTGTGATGGCGAATGGTCCGCTCGTTGACGTGCCGATCGGAGCAGGCAGGAGATAGCCCCAGATCAGGTTGGCGAGGACTCCGGTGACAAGGCCGGCAAGCGGCCCGGCCAGAACGCCGACCAAGATCGTCCCGATCGAATCCAGGTAGATCGGGAGCTTGAGGCCCTGCTGGACGGTAGCGCCCAGCACGATGTTGATCGCGATCGCGACCGGGATCAGGACTATCACCCGGGTGCTGAACTGCCTCGAGATCCAGTCCATCAACTCTCCTCCGGGTGCTGGTGTGACTGCGGAGCGGTCCGCACGGCAGAGCTTGCCACGTCGACGGCCGGAACGGCAGATAGCGACTGGGCCTGCGTCCGCCCGTTTCCTGAACTGGGCCTGGGCGCGGGACTCGGCCCCCCGGATCAGCCTTGTGCCGCCGCGAGCGCCCCCATCCGGTCGATCAGCCGCTTGAGGAACGTCGCCGCGTCCGCCTCGACGGCGACCTCGGCGTTAGGCGCGCGTCTCCACAGGTGTCGCCAGTCGGCCACTGTTTGCCCGGCCGTGATCTCGCCGGATGTCTCGACGTCCACCGTGAGGGGCACGAAACGCGCCAGGGCCTCGTCGAGCGCGACCGCGACCACGAACGGGTCGTGGACGAACGCGCCGTAGAACCCGTCGTACCGCGCGTGGAACTCCATGTAGAAGCGCAGTGCGTCCGCGAGGTACCGCAGGACCGCGTTGTCTGGGGGCGCCGCGCTGGCCGAGCGCACCCGCGCCTCGACGGTTGACCCGTCTGCGCCGGCACGCGAGGCGAGCCTCGCGAGATGGCCAGGACGCAGCCGCGCTCGCTCTGTGACGTCGAGCCCGAGCGCGAGCGGCAGGGCGACGTTGGCATTCCGTCCGGCCGCGTCGGCCCACGCCCGGAACACGATCCGCGCGGCCTCTGGGTCGACGTGCACGTTCCACTCGCTGGTCGGCGTGGTGTTGCCCGGCACGCGGTAGGCGCCACCCATGATGACGAGGCGCTTGAGCAGGCAGGGCAGGTCGGGCTCGCGCTGTACGGCGATTGCGACATTGGTCAGCGGTGCGAGCGCCACCAGCACCAACTCCCCGCGCCGCCGCCGGGCCTCCTCGACGATGAGGTCGGCCGAATGCCGCGACGACAGCGAGGCCTCCGCGTCCGGCAGCTCCGCCCAACCGATCCCCCGCGGGCCGTGCGTCTCGGGCGAGGTGACCAATTCGCGCACCAGTGGAACCTCGCGGCCTAGCGCGACCTCCACGTCCGAGCGCCCGGCCAGCTCGAGGACCGCCAGCGTGTTGCGGGCAACCTGCCGGGCGTCTGTGTTGCCTGCCGTGCATGTGACGGCGACGACCTCGGCCTCCGGTGACGCGCACCCGTACAGCAGGGCCAGGCTGTCGTCGATGCCAGTGTCGACATCGAGGAGGAGGGGAATGGCGGCAGACGTCATGTCGCGATCCTACCTGCCAATCGCAGCGGCGCGCATCGGTCCGAGGGGCCGGGCTTCCGCGCCTGCACGATTGCGGAGAACAACCAGTGCGCCACGTGGCGCGTCGCCATGAGTTCGGCCGCGTCGGTGCCGGCCACGCGGAGCCCCCTTCGAATTCATCATAGGAACGGGCGCCGGCCACGCATTCGGCGAAGCCGCCGCGGAGCGCTCGGATCCGGGGCGTCGGCTCGTTGACCGCCACGATGTCGGTGACGCCCACCCGTCCGCCCGGCCGAAGCACCCTTCCGATCGCGCGGGGGACGGCTGGCTTGTCGACGGCGAGGGTGATAACGCAGGCCAAAGCAGGAGACCCGACGGGCGCCGGGTGCCCGGCGGCATGCCGGCGCGGTGACCTACGCGCGGCGGTACGATTCGCGGCCGGCGTGGGCGCGCGGATCGCGGGGCAACCCCGACCGATCGGACGTCGAGCAGCTGGCGTCGCGAGGCCGAGCGCATGCCGGCCGACATGTCCCGACGAGGAGAGCAGGCCGCATGAATCAAGAGACCTCGCACAACGTCGCCGGCCTCGGCCGTGCGACCCCGGTGACGGTGATCCCCGGTGACGGTGTTGGGCCGGAGATCGTGCGCTCGGCGCAACGGATCATCGAGGCCGCGGGCGTCCCGATCGTGTGGGAGGAGGCGGTGGCCGGCGCGGAAGTCTTCCGCCGCGGCGACAGCTCCGGGGTCCCGCAGGCGACGCGCGACTCGATCGAACGGACCCGCGTGGTCCTGAAGGGTCCCCTCGAGACGCCGGTCGGGTTCGGCGAGAAGAGCGCGAACGTCACACTGAGGAAGCTGTTCGAGACCTACGCCAACGTCCGGCCGGCGCGCGAACTGCCAGGGGTCCCCACCCGCTACGCGGGCGAGGGCGTAGACATGGTCATCGTCCGCGAGAACATCGAGGACCTGTACGCCGGGATCGAGCATATGCAGACGCCCGACGTGGCGCAGGGCCTCAAGATCATCAGCCGCAAGGGTTCTGAGAAGATCATCCGCTACGCTTTCGAGCTCGCGCGGCGCGAGGGCCGCACGAAAGTGACCTGCGCCACCAAGGCGAACATCATGAAGCTCACCGAGGGGCTGTTCAAACGCGTCTTCGAGGAGATGGCGCCCGAGTACCCGGAGATCCACGCCGAACATCTGATCATCGACAACGTCGCGCACCAGATGGCGAAGGATCCGGCCCAGTTCGACGTCGTGGTGACGACTAACCTCAATGGCGACATCATCAGCGACCTTGCATCGGGGCTTGTCGGCGGGCTGGGCTTCGCGTCGTCTGGCAATTACGGAGACGACGTGGCGATCTTCGAGGCTGTGCACGGGTCCGCGCCAAAGTACGCGGGCAAAGACGTGATCAACCCGACCGCCCTGGTTTTGTCCTCGGTGTTAATGCTGCGCTATGTCGGGCACGAGGCGGCCGCGACAAGCATCGAGGACGCTGTCCTTTGTACGCTCGAGGAGGGGCACGCGGTCACGCAGGACCTCGCACGGCAGGTTGGTGGGGACGTTGAGCATGCCGCCTCGACGACCGGCTTCACGGACGCCATCATCGCCAATCTCGGACGGCGGCCGACCACGGTGCCGCGGCGGGCTCGCTCGGGGCGGCCGTCCGACGAGGTCGCGGCACGTCCGCGTTGGTCGTATGCACCCGAGCGATACGCGGCGATCGACGAAGTCCTTGTCGGCGCCGACATCTTCATCGAGTCGGACGACGTCCCGAGCGTGATGGGCCCCCGGCTCGCTTCGGTGCTGGGCGATCGTTTCCGCCTCCTGTTCATCTCGAGTCGAGGCACCGTCGCCTACCCCGGCGCTGCGCCGGTGACCGACCACGTTCGGCACTTCCGCTGTCGGTTCGTCGCCGCGGGCGCAGACGGGGAGGTCACCGACGAGGATCTCCGCTCGCTTCTGGGGCGGGTCGCCGGGATCTACCCAGGCTGGAACCACGTCGAAAAGCTGCGCCGCTTCGACGGCGAGGATGGCTTCACGAAGGCACAGGGGCAGTAGGACCAGCGTCCGCCGGAGCGCGGGTCCGGCGGACGCCGCGGCCACTCCAGGCACGTTGGCGGACAATCGGCTCGCGGCCATAAGGCGCGCCCGCCTCGAGAGCTGGGTGGCACTCGTGCGCGGTCGTACACTCGGATGGTGCAGGACGAGCGCTGGGCACCTGGCATGCTGGAATTGCACCGCCAGCCGGTGCAGCCGCCGCCCCGCGACCGAGAAGCGCCCAGCCGTGCCGGAGACCCGGCCGACCCCGCGCCGCGCATCTGGCCATCGGCCTGGGCGTGGATGCCGGTCGACCGTGGGATGGGCGCATTCCGGCTCAGTGGGTCCTCGCGGTCGCGAGTCCGTACCATGCTGCTCGCCATCGGCACGTCTCTGGTCCTGACGGCATGATCGCCCACAGCAGAGCCTCCGCCAAGGCGGAGGCACCGGGCAGGAGACGAGGGCCATGAGTGACGACGAAAGTGGCATTCCTGCCTGGCTTGCGGCCACGCTCAACTACTGCTCGCGCTGCGGCGCGCCGTTGCGCTTCGGGAAGGTCGAAGGGGAGGAGCGAGAGCGACTCGCGTGCGAGGCGTGCGGGTACGTCGCCTACGTCAACCCGCGCATGGTCGTGACGACATTGCCCCTGACCGACGCTGGTGAGCTAGTCCTGCTGCGTCGGGGAATCGAGCCCGGGTACGGACTGTGGGCACAACCGGGCGGGTTCCTCGAGATCGACGAGACCGTCAACGAGGGTGCCGTCCGCGAGACGCTCGAGGAGATCGGCCTGGTCGTGGAGCCCGGAGAGATCGTGGGGCTCTACTCGCGGATCGAGGCTGCTGTCGTCGTGCTCGCGTTCGAGGCGCACGTCGTCGGCGGCGAGGCGCGCACCAGTCCGGAGGCGCTCGAGGTTCGCGCGTTCCGACCAGAGGCGATCCCCTGGCACGAGATCGCCTTCCGCACGACCACATGGGCACTGCGCGACTGGATCGGCATGCGCCACCCAGAGCTGCATCCCGACATGCTGGGCGACGCCGAGGGCTAACCTCGTCGCCGGCTCGCTCGGTCGCCATGGCCAGCGGGCGCACCTACACACGGCCCGAGCCGCTGACAATGCGGATAATCGTGCCTCCCAGCACTTGGGTGTCGGCATCCGGCGCGGTACTAGACTCGACCCCGTCAGTCCCACGTCCGCGGCACCTGGCGGCGCCGCACAGTCGCGTCCCGGAGGTTCGGTCCACATGCCCGACGCCGCTCCCACCCCTCGCCCCGGGTACCGGATGGAACGCGATCCGCTCGGCTGGCTGGAGGTCCCCGAGGATGCGTACTGGGGCGTGCAGGCCCAGCGCGCCATTCTGAACTTCCCCATCAGTGGCATGCGGCCGAACCCGGCTCTGGTCCGCGCCGCAGTGCAAGTCAAGAAAGCCGCCGCTCGCGCCAACCACTCGACTGGCCGCCTCCCCGACCACCTGTACGAGGCCATCGTCCGGGCCGCCGACGAGCTCCTTCTTCTGGCGCCCGACCGCGACACACCCGCGGCGCAGGCGCTCTCCCAGAAGCTCGTCGACAGCTTCAGGGTGGATCCGTTCCAGGCCGGAGCCGGCGTCAGCCACAACATGAACACAAACGAGGTGCTCGCCAACCGTGCGATCGAGATCCTGTTCGCGCGCGGCATCGGCAGCGGGAAGCGTGGCGATTACAACGTCGTCAACCCCAACGACCACGTGAACATGGCGCAGTCGACCAACGACGTCTTCCCGACGACAATGCGCGTGGCCACCCTAGACCTCGTCCGGGAGTTCCTGCCAGCCTTGCAGGAGTTGGTGGACGCGTTCGCCGAGAAAGGGCGCGAGTTCGACCACGTGCTGAAGTCGGGCCGCACGCACATGCAGGACGCCGTCCCGATCCGCCTCGGTCAGGAATTCGCCGCCTATGAGCTCACACTGCGGCGCGCGAAGGAGCGCATCGAGCGCGCTGCCGACGCGATCCGCGAGCAGAACATCGGCGCCACCGCGGTCGGCACCGGGCTCAACGCCGAGCCCGAGTACATCGAACGCGTGATCGGGTTCCTGTCCGAGCAGACCGGCCACGACCTCCACGGCGCCGAGCACTTGGTCCAGGCCACCCAGTCGATGGGGCCCATGACGGAGGTGTCGGCCGCCATCCGCGGGCTCGCAGTAGACCTTCTGAAGATCATGGAGGACCTGCTGCTGATGTCGTCTGGCCCGCGCACCGGCTTTGGCGAGATCCGCCTGCCGGCCCGCCAGCCGGGCTCGTCGATCATGCCGGGCAAGGTGAACCCGGTGATGGTCGAGAACCTCTCGATGATCTGCTTCCACGTAATCGGCAACGACACGTGCGTGGCCTGGGCAGCGTCGCGCGGGCAGCTCGAGCTGAACGTGATGATGCCGATCATCGCGCACGACACGCTGGAGTCGCTGACGATCCTCACGACTGGCTGCCGGCAGTTCGCGCGCCAGTGTGTGCGCGGCATCGAGGCCGACGACGTGCACTGCGCCGACCTGCTCGAGCAGTCGAGCGCCATGGCCACCCCGCTGGCGCCGTACATCGGCTATCGGCTGGCAGCGGACATCGCCAAGGAGGCGATGCGGACGGGCAAGACGATCCGCCAGCTCGTACTCGAGAGGGGGGTTTTCTCGAAGGAGGACCTGAACGCGATCCTGGACCCGCACGAGCTAACGGAGCCGGGTGTGGCCGGCGGTTTCCGATACACGCCGACCATGCCGGAGGGCTACGAGCCGCCGACGGGCCCGGTCGGGGCCGGAGGCTAGCCGGTGAGCGAGGCATCGGTGCTCGACCCGCGCCGCTTCCGGGAGACCCTCGGGCGCTTCGTCACCGGCGTGACCGTGGTCACCACGTTCTGCGGTGACGACGATGCTCCCGGCGGATGTGCGCAGCTGCCGCACCCGGCGGGCAGGCACGCCTGGGGAACCACTGTTAACGCGTTCAGCTCGCTGTCCCTTGACCCGCCGCTCGTGCTCATCTGCATCGGCCGGGAGCGCTCCATCCACCCTGTGATCGCAGCGGCCGGCAGGTTCGCGATCAACATCCTGGGCGAGGGCAGCCAGCAGCTTTCGGACTGCTTCGCAGGGGCCCCGTCGGTGCTGCCGCGGTCCGCCTTCTGCGACGCGCCGTTCCACGTCGGCGAGCACGGCACGCCGGTCCTCGATGCCTCGATCGCGCATATGGAGTGCGAGGTGGAACGGTCGGTGGACGCGGGAGACCACACGATCTACATCGGGCGGGTGCTGGCCGCTGCCGCGGACGACGACCATCAGCTCCCGCTCCTGTACTTCCGCGGGCGGTACCTGCGCATCGAGAGAGCTGCGGCCTCGGACCTGCGCGGCAAACCCGACACTTAAGAGGGCGCGGGGGGAGCGGTGCCCACGGTCCGGGCCAACGGGCTCGACGTGCACTACGCGGCGGAGGGCAGTGGCCCGCCGCTGGTCATGCTGCACGGCGCCAGCTCGTCGGCGGTCGAGGACTGGTCGGCGCAGCGGCCGCTGTTCCGGCGCGCCTTCCGCCTGTACCTGATCGACCTGCGAGGGCACGCGCGCACGCGGGGAGGAACCGGAGGGCCGATCAGCGCCGCTGACCTTGCCGACGACCTGCTGGCCACGGTGGACGCCCTCGGGCTGGCGACGTTCCATCTCGCCGGGTTCAGCCTGGGTGGGATTGCGGCGCTGCACTTCGCGGCTGCGCGCCCAGAGCGGCTGCGAACGCTCGTGCTGGTCGGTGTCGACTCGCAGCGAGAGCCACGCGCCAGCGTCGCACGGGTGCTGCTCGACCCTGACCGGATCGAGCGTCAGGAGCCGGAGTGGGCGGCGCAGCTCGAGCGTCGGCACGACCCGGTGCAGGGTCCCGGGGCGTGGCGGGGCCTGCTGCGTGCCGTCTTAGGGCCTGTGGCCGAATGCCCTGGAGGGTTTGCTAGGCGTTTGACGCCTCCTCGGAGCCGTGGAGCAGTAGGAAACGCCAGGACCCGTCGCGCCGAACGAGCGTGCCGGTCAGGCAGTAGGGG
>JBKQRF010000170.1:12500-25175 GCA_052144055.1 Candidatus Limnocylindrales bacterium | reverse complement strand
CGCCTCGCCCTTCAGCGAGAGGTACTTCGTGATGGCCGCCGTCAGTGTCGTCTTGCCGTGGTCGATGTGACCGATCGTGCCGACGTTGACGTGGGGCTTGGTGCGCTCGAACTTCTTCTTGGCCATCGCGTGCGCTGTCGACTCCTCAGGTGGCGGAACGTACCGCCCGGATGGGGACTGGAGCCCACAATCGGGTTCGAACCGATGACCTCTTCCTTACCAAGGAAGTGCTCTGCCGGCTGAGCTATGTGGGCTCGCAGGGATTTGCTGGTGGGCAGGAGAGGAATCGAACCTCTACAGCCGAAGGCGGCTGATTTACAGTCAGCTGAGCTCACCACCTGCTCAACCTACCCACGGTCGACTGCGTCCCCGGGATCACTCCCGGCTTAGTGAAGAGGCCTCGAACGCAGTTCCTCTTCTGATGGAGCCGACGACGGGACTCGAACCCGGAACCGGCGGTTTACAAAACCGCTGCTCTACCAATTGAGCTACGTCGGCACGCGAGGCAGGAATCTACCTCAGGGAAGTCCAGCCCGCAACGCATATGGTACTGGCCGCGCCGGAGGAGGGTCAAATCCCGAGGCGGCCGACGGAGCGACCGGTCGGACCGCGTGCACCGGCCGGCGCCAGCCCACCCTGCCCGCCGCAGGTCGGCAGTCGAGCAACAGGTCACCGCCCCGGCAGCAGGTCCTCTTCGGGGCCATCGTGTCCGCCGGCTGCACGGATCGTGCCGTCCGCCGGCCCCCGCCCATCCCGCGACTCATCCGGTCCGCCCGTTTCCCGAGGGTGTCCGGACGTCTCGGCGGCGACCTCAGGTCGGGTCCCCGCCGGGCGGGTAGCCGCGTCCGCCGCGTCCCCACGGCCTGCCTCGGGAAGCGCCTTGTCAGGCGACCCAACGACCGCCTCCCTCATGTCGCCGGCTTCCTGCGACGGCGCCCGCTGAGCGGCAGCCTCAAACAGCAGGATCGAACCCGCGACCGCAGCATTGAGCGAGCCCAAGTGACCGCGCATGGGGATGCGCACCGACAGCTCAAGACGGCGCCGGATCGGTCCGGCCATACCCTTTCCCTCGCTGCCGATGACTAGCGCGACTGGGCCGCGCAGGTCCGCGTCGCGGTACGAGAGCGGCGCCTCGGCGTCCGTGCCGATTAGGTGCAGCCCTTTCGTCCGAAGATCGACCAGGGTGCCAGGCAGGTCGTCGACCGGGACGAGCAACAGGTGTTCCACAGCGCCCGCGGACGCTTTCACCGCCGACGGCGTGAGCGGGGCGGCGTTGCGCGTCGGGAAGATGACACCGTGAACACCACAGGCGTCCGCGCTGCGAAGCAGCGTGCCCATGTTCTGAGGGTCCTCCAGCGAGTCGAGCACAAGCACGAACGGCGGCTCCGACATGGCCGCGGCCTGCGCCAGGACGTCGTCCGGGGACGCCCAGCGCCGGGGGCCCACCACGAGCGCGACGCCCTGGTGGCCGTCGAAGCCCGCGACGGCCGTGAGCGTGCCGCCCTCGACCTCGACTACGGGGATGCGCAGCCGGGTGGCATGCAGCACGAGTGATTCGAGCGCTTCGCGGCGCTGTGGCACCACGAGAAGCCGGCGCGCAGCCCGACGGGCGGCGAACGCCTCCTCGACGGGGCGGCGCCCGGCCACGATCTCTTCCGCCGGCCCGATGAGGGTCCACAGCACGGTCTGAGCTCCTGTCGGCAGAGCCGCTTCGACGCTCTGGCTCTCGATCCCTCCGGGCGCCGCGGCGACCCCTGCCGTGCCCTCCGGCATCCATGCTGTAACCCGTGGCTTGTGAGGTCCCGGAGGACCGACCGGACCTCTAGCGTCCCGCCGGCCCGGCGGCCGCTCCCCAGCCCGGCTCCACGCGCCAGGCCAGCGCTCCCCACCCTCGGGTTGCTGCCACGGCTCCGGAGGTTGCGGCCGCTCTGCGCCGCGCTGGTCGTGCGGATGACCATCGTTCCATGTCCGCTCTGGCGGCCCGCCCGGACGTCGGTTGCCCCGGCGCGGGGCATCGCGCGACGGTCGCCCCGGCCGACCGCGGTCTTCCCAGGGCCGCGGGCGCGTGCCTCCCTTGGGTTCCGACGCGAAACCGTTGCTGGCACGCCATCCTGGGCCACCGGGCCGATCCCATCCAAACCCGGTGCCGTGGTTTGGTCGCGCCCCCTCGGCTCCGTAGTCACGGATTGCGCCCGGGCCCGCCCCATGCTCATTGACCGCCGAGCCTCTCCCCGCACCTTCGCCGGGGCGCTGCCCGCCGCCGAACCCGCCAGGGCCGGACAGCCGGCCCGGTCCCCCCGGCTGTTGCCCGCCCCCCGGCTTGCCCGTTCGTCCGGGTCGGGCGAACCAGCCCGGCCGCCCGGGGCCTCCCTGTTGCGCGAACTCTCCCGGCCGTCCGACGCCCCCCGGCCCGGGCCGTCCGAACCGGTTCCGTTGGGCGGATCCCATACCGTGGCCGCTGTCGGCCTCGTCGCGTCTGCGCGGGTCATCGCCGCGGCCGGGCCCACGGCCCCGCGGCCCGCCACCAGAGTTATGTCCGTGCCGGTCAGCCACGTCGCGTCTCGGCCGCGCGGCGCCACCGCTGTCCCGCCTTCGTGTCCTCGATGAGGATGCCCCGTTCCGCAAGCGCGTCCCGGAGTCGATCCGACGTCGCCCACTCGCGGCGGGATCGCGCCGCCTCTCTTTCGGCCAGCATCTGCGAGAGTTCCGGGTTCAGCTGCTCAACCTCCTCCTCCATCACGCCTAGCACGCGGTCGAGGTCGCGCAGGAACGCGGCCGCGGCAGATGCGTCCGCGGACGACAGCGTCGCGGCGTCGACACGTCGGTTGAGCTCCCTGACCAAGTCGAAGACGGCCGCGAGCGCAGCTGAGATGTTGAGGTCGTCGTCGAGCGCCTCTGCGAACCGGTCCCGCGCCTCCCGAAGCAGCGCCGGCAGGCCCGAGTCGGACGGCCCCTCGACATCGTACGCGTCGAGCGCCGTGAGCACGTTGCCAAGGCGCTCGACCGCCGCAGACGCACCATGGAGGGAGTCATCGCTGAACTCGAGCGGCGCCCGGTAGTGCGCCGCAATGAGCGCGTAGCGAAGCGCCCGGGGAGAGAAGCCGCGCGCGTACACGTCGCTCGGGCGCTCGATATTCCCCGTCCGCTTCGCCATCTTCTGGCCGCCCATCTGCAGGTGCGCACAATGCAGCCACGTCCGCACGAACTCCACGCCCGTTGCCGCTTCAGACTGTGCGATCTCGTCCTCGTGGTGCGGGAAAATGAGATCGACTCCGCCGGTGTGGATGTCGAGTGTCGGGCCCAGGTAGCGCATGCTCATTGCCGAGCACTCGATATGCCAACCCGGACGTCCCGCTCCGATCGCGGTCTCCCAGCGCGGCTCACCCTCCTTTGGTCCCTTCCAGACCGCGAAGTCACGCACGTCGTCCTTGTCATAGTCGTCAGACTCAACCCGCTCCCCCACCCGCTGCTGTGACGGATCGAGGTGCGCGAGCCGCCCGTAGGCGGGCCAGCTGGAGATGCGGAAGTAGACAGAGCCGTCCTCGGTGCGGTAGGCGTGGCCGTCGGAGACCAGCCGCTCGATCAGCGCGACCATGTCGGGAATGTGCTCCGTGGCTCGCGGCATCACGTCGGGCGGCGTCATGCGCAGACCGGCGGCGTCCTCGAGGAACGTGCGCGTGTACCGCGCCGTCAGGTCGGCGATGGGCACGCCGTCGCGGCGAGCGTCGCGGATGATCTTGTCGTCTACGTCGGTGATGTTCATCACCCAGGTCACTTCGAGGTCCAGCCACGCCAGGTACCGGCGGAGCAGGTCCGCGAACAGGAAGCTGCGGAAGTTGCCGATGTGCGCCGGCGCGTAGACGGTCGGACCGCAGCTATACATCCGGACCCGGCGCGGCACGATCGGGACGAACGTCTCCTGGCGACCAGTCAGCGTGTTGGTCAGCCGCAGGGTCATGGACCGCACCGGGTCATCGTTCCACCACGATCGCCACGGCCGTGGCCGCGATACCCCTTCCGGCGCCCTCGAACCCGACCAGATTGCCACTCGACGCCTTCACTTCGACGGCCTGCTCTGGCAGCCCGAGCAGGAGCGCGATTGCCGCGCGCATCGCGTCGAGCCGGGCGCTTCCGAGTCGTGGTCTGCCCGCGCGGATCGTCACGTCGGCACTCGCCGGGCGCCAGCCGGCATCCGCCAGTCGCTCCACGACCGCAACCAGCATCTCACGGCTCGCGATCCCACGGGTCGCCGGATCCCCCGCTGGGAAGACGCGTCCGAGGTCGCCCAGCCCCACGGCTCCCAGCAAGGCGTCCGCGACCGCGTGCAGGGCGACGTCGCCGTCCGAGTGGCCACGCAGGCGGGGGGCGCCGCCGATCACGATGCCGCCGAGCGCCAGCCCGGTATCCTCACCGAACGGATGCTCATCCGCTCCGTGGCCGACCCGGGTTAGAACGGCCGTCCAGCGGGTCCGACAGCGAGTCCCCGCGCGCTCGGGCGTCTCGAGGTCGCGGACCGGCACGTCGGAACCAAGGATGCCGGCTGAGGGCAGATCGGAAGTGAGCCGGGCGGTGAGGATCGCCTCCGCACGCGCCAGGTCCTCAGGCACCGTCACCTTGATGTTGGCCGCGTCGCCCGGCACGGAGGCGACCGGAATCCCGGCTGCCTCCAGCAGCGCTGCCTCGTCAGTGAACTCGCGCGGGCCCAACGGAGGGAAGATCGACCAGGCCCGCTCGAGCAGCCCGCGACGCACTGCCTGCGGCGTTTGCGCGGCCGCCAACCCGCACCGATCGACCGTCTCGCCGACCAACCCGTCGGCCACACGCTTCAGCGTCTCGGCCACGGCGACAGTCGGGATAGCTGCGCCGGTCACGATGGTCGCCGTCGCCACAGCATCCACTAGACCGGGGGTTACGAGCGGGCGCGCACCGTCGTGGACCAGCACGATGGGGGCGTCCGTCGCAGCCACGCCGGCCGCCACCGACTCCTGGCGGCGCGCGCCCCCAGCGACCACGCGTGCACCCCTATCCTGCACCCAAGCCTGTCCTGCGAGCCCAGCTACGTGGGCGGGTGCGGCCACTATGACCACCCGGCGCACGCAGGACGCCGACGCGATCGCGTCGAGCGTCCACGCCAGCAGCGGACGCCCAAGGATCGTCGCCCGCAGCTTGTCAACGCCCGCCATCCGTGTGCTCGAGCCCGCGGCCACGATCACCGCGTCGACGGACCCAGGGTCCAACTCAGTCGTCCAGCGGCTGCGCGAACACCATGCGGCCCGCGACGGTCTGCAGGACGCGGGTAACGTGAACGTCCAGTTCGCGGTCCATGCGACGCGCACCGCCCTCCACCACGACCATCGTGCCGTCATCCAGGAACGCCACGCCCTGCCCGGGCTCCTTGCCCTCCTGGATCACGTGGACCCGGATCTGATCGCCGGGGAGGAAGGCTGGCTTCACCGCGTTAGCTAGCGAGTTCATGTTCAGCACGCGGAGACCTTCGAGCTCGGCCACCTTGTTGAGGTTCAGATCGTTAGTGAGAATGGACGCTCCATTCGCTTTCGCGACCGCCACGAGCTTAGCGTCCACCTCCGGGATACCCGGTGCATCTTCCTCGGTGATTTCGACCTTGATCTTCTCGGTGCGGCGGAGCTCGTTCAGGATGTCGAGCCCACGCCGGCCGCGAGCCCTCTTGCGCGCATCCGACTGGTCGGCGATGTACTGCAGCTCGGCCAGCACGAAGCGCGGGACCAACAGCGTGCCGAAAAGGAAGCCGCTGGCCACGACGTCGGCGATGCGTCCGTCGATGATCGCGCTCGTGTCGACGACGATGAAGGGAGCCCCCAGCGGCGGTGGCGGTTCGCGACGGACGGGAAAGAGCCCCAGGGCCTCCATCGCCTCTGCAAGATCGTGGCGTTTGGCCACCGTGAGGCCCAGCATGCCCAAGCCAAGTACGAGCGACACCCCGATAGGCAGGTACCGACCGTACGGGTCGGGGAACCGGGCGAGCGGCAGGCCGAGCAGCAGCCCCATTAGCAATCCGATGAGCAACCCTCCGACGGCTGTCACGAACTCGCCGGTGGAAAGCGTGCGCACGCCGCGAATTAGCCACCCGGCGGGTTCGATCGTGATGTAGGGCAAGATCATGAACCCCAGCACCAGCCACGCGATGACCCACACGGCGCCCAAGAAGTTGCCGCCGGGCGTATCACCGAACAGCCCCCGGCCTCCCGCGCCCACGAATGTGAACTGGAGTCCGACAAGCATGCCGAGGATCGCGCCCAGCACTCGCACAAATCTGGACATCGGCTGGCGAGCGTACCACACGACCCCTCGCCATCGGACGCCCAACGCTTACCTGCGGACGACGCCCGACGGCAGCCGCATCAGAATGGAACGGGTTCAGGTGTCTCCAAGGCAAGCGCTTGCCAAATAGCCTCGCGCAAGGATCGACATGCAAGCACGCGGAGCCCCCCGACACGCTCCGGCACCGGTTCCGACGGCCACCCGGCGAGCGGTACGATGGCACGCTCGAAGCCGAGTCGCTCGGCTTCGCGGAGCCGCCAACCGATCCCCGACACCGGCCGCAGCTCGCCGAGCAACCCGATCTCGCCGGCAGCCACCATACCAGAGAGAACCGGTCGGTCGCGCAGCGACGAAGCGAGAGCCAGCGCAAGGGGCAAGTCGAGCGCTGGCTCTTCGATCGCCAGTCCGCCGGCCACGCTGGCGTACACGTCGTGCGCGGCGAGCACGACGCCGGCCCGCCGGGCCAGCACGGCAAGGAGCAGCGCCAGGCGATTTTGGTCGAGTCCGCTGGCCGTCCTGCGCGGTGTCCCATACGCAGCCGGGGCAACCAGCGCCTGCACCTCGACGAGGAGCGGACGGCTTCCCTCGAGCGTCGCCGCGATCGCCGACCCAGGGGCGGTGGCCCCGGACTCGGCCAGGAACGCGCGGGCCGGATCGGCCACCTCGCGCAGCCCGTCCTCGCCCATCGCGAACACGCCCACCTCCTCCGTGGACCCGAACCGGTTCTTGGTCGCGCGGAGGAGCCGCATCCCGCCGCCGCGTTCGCCCTCCAGTGTTAGGACCGCGTCGACTAAGTGCTCGAGCGTCTTCGGTCCGGCGAGGCTCCCGTCCTTGGTGACGTGCCCAACGAGGATCACCGGCGTACCGTCGCCCTTGGCGAACTGCAGCAGCCGGAGCGCCGACTCGCGGACCTGCCCAACTGACCCGGGCGGTCCGCCAAGCTCGTCGAGCGAGACCGTCTGGACCGAGTCGACCACGAGTACGGAGGGTTGGACTGACCGTGCGCGCTCCACGATGCGCTCGACGTCGGTCTCGGCGAGCACGAGGATCGCGTCGCCGGCGGGCCCATCGGTGATCCCAAGGCGTCTCGCCCGCAGGCGAAGCTGCCCGGTCGACTCCTCGCCGCTGGCGTAGAGAACCGTCGGGCTGGCGCGACGCGCGTCTCTTCGGGCCTCGCCGGCGTGGGGCAATTCCGCACTGGCCCGCCAGGTGCCGGACAGTCCCGGACGTACCGTCGTCCGGGTTCCCGCCCTCTCCGCCACGAACGGACTGACGGTCAGACCGGCGGCGGCCGCCAGCACGAGCGTGGACTTGCCCACGCCGGGCTCTCCCCCGAGCAGCACCAGACTGCCGGGGACCAGTCCGCCGCCAAGAACCCGATCGAGCTCGCCGATCCCCGTCGGCAGGCGCGCAACCTCGGGCTCGTCGAGGTCGCGGATCGGAGTGGGCAGGTTACCTTCACGTAGCGGGGCAGATACCTTCGCACGCGGGCGGGATGGCTCGCGCACAAGCGTCTCGACTAGAGTGTTCCAAGCGCCGCACGTGCGGCACTGACCCTCCCAACGGAGGAAGGAGTCGCCGCATGCCTGGCAGACGTAGCGGCTTGCAGGCCGCGCCACGTCAGGCTCCGGCCGTGGCGGGTGTCTTCTCGGCCAGCGCTTCGATGGTCAGCCCGGCGTCGGCTGCTTTGTCGACCACGACGGTCTGGCCCGCCTGGAAGCGGCCAACCAAAAGTGCCTCGGCGAGCGGGTCCTCGATCATGTTCTGGATCACGCGACGGAGCGGCCGCGCGCCGTAGTCCGAGTCGTAGCCCAACTTGATCAAGTGATCCTTTGCGTCAGACGTGACGTCGAGCGTCATCTCCTGCGTGCGCAGCTGGTCACGGACCCGCTTCAAAAGAAGGTCCACAATCTGCCGGATCTCGTCGACCGTCAACGAACGGAACACCACGACAGAGTCGACCCGGTTGAGGAACTCGGGGCGGAACTGGTTCTTGAGTTGGTCCAGAACCTTCCCCTTCATCCGCTCATACTGCTGGTCGGCCCGCGCCGAGTCGGACAGCCGGACCGGCTGGAACCCCAAGCTCGTGTCCTTCAGCAGCGACGTCGCGCCGACGTTGCTGGTCATGATGATCACAGTGTTGCGGAAGTCGACGCGGCGTCCCTTCGCGTCGCTTAGCTGACCGTCCTCGAGGATCTGCAGGAGGATATTGAAGACCTCCGGATGAGCCTTCTCGATCTCGTCGAGCAGCACCACGGCGTAGCTCTTGCGGCGCACCGCTTCGGTGAGCTGGCCGCCCTCCTCGAACCCGACGTACCCGGGTGGTGCACCGACCAGGCGACTCACGTTGTGGCGCTCCATGAACTCGCTCATGTCGATCTTTATCAGCGAGTCCTCCGAACCGAACATGAACTCCGCCAGGCTCCTGGCGAGTTCGGTCTTGCCGACGCCGGTGGGGCCCAGGAAGATGAACGAACCGATCGGACGCTTGGGATCCTTGAGCCCGGCCCGCGCGCGGCGCACAGCCTTCGAGATGGTCTCAATCGCCTCCTGCTGCCCGATGACCCGGGAATGGAGTGCCTCCTCCATGTGGAGCAGCCGCTCCGACTCCTCCTGGGCGATGCGCGTAACGGGGATGCCCGTCCACATCGCGACGACCTCGGCGATCTCCTCGTCGCCGACGTCGGGGATCTCGGCATCCTGCCGGGTGCGCCATTCCGCGCGGCGGCGGTCGAGCTCCTCGCGGGCGACGGCTTCCGCGTCGCGCAGGCTCGCGGCCACTTCGTAGTCCTGTCGGTTGATCGCCTCGTCCTTCTCCTTGGTGACCTGCTCGAGGCGCTTGCCGGCATCCTTGAGCTCGGGCGGGGAGGAGCTGTGGCGAAGGCGGACACGGCTGGCCGCCTCGTCGATCAGATCGATCGCCTTGTCTGGCAGGTGGCGGTCTGTGATGTAGCGGATGGACAAGTCGGCCGCCGCCTTGACGGCGCCGTCCGTGATGCGGACCTTGTGATGCTGTTCGTACCGCTCGCGGATGCCGAAGAGGATGTCCACGGTCTGCGCGAGCGTGGGCTCGTCGACCATCACCGGCTGGAAGCGGCGCTCCAGAGCTGCATCTCTCTCAATGTACTTTCGGTACTCGTCGAGCGTCGTGGCACCGATGCACTGGAGCTCACCGCGCGCGAGCGGCGGCTTGAGGATGTTTGCCGCGTCGATAGCGCCTTCGGCCGCGCCAGCTCCCACGAGCGTGTGCAGTTCGTCGATGAACAGCACGACGTCGTTCGTGTTGCGAAGCTCCTCGATGATCTTCTTGAGGCGCTCCTCGAACTCCCCGCGGTACTTCGTGCCCGCCACGAGCGACCCGATGTCGAGGGTGAGGACGCGCTTGTTAGCGAGAGTCTCGGGGATGTCGCCTGAAACGATCCGGTGAGCCAGCCCCTCGGCGATTGCAGTCTTGCCTACGCCCGGCTCGCCGATCAGCGCCGGGTTGTTCTTGGTCCGTCTCGAGAGGATCTGGATGACCCGCTCGATCTCCTTCTCGCGGCCGATGACGGGATCCAGCTTGCCGGCCCGCGCGGCCTCGGTGAGATTGACGCCCAGCTGGTCGAGAGTCGGGGTCTTGGTAGCCCGCTTCGTTTCCGTGGCCGGGCCGACCGAACTCGACTGTGAGAGCACCCGAATGACCTCGTGGCGCACCTTGTCGAGGTTGACGCCGAGCGATTCGAGCACGCCTGCCGCGATCCCTTCGCCCTCGCGCACAAGACCCAGGAGCAGGTGCTCCGTGCCGATGTAGTTGTGGCCCAGGCGGCGCGCTTCGTCGATCGCGAGTTCGATAACCCGCTTCGCCCGCGGAGTGAGGCCGACCTCGCCGACGACCGGTCGGTCGCCCCGGCCAATGATGAACTCGACGGCCGTTCGGACCTTGGGCAGCTCGACGTTCATGTTCTCGAGCACGCGCGCAGCCACGCCTTCGCCCTCGCGCACAAGACCCAGGAGCAGGTGCTCCGTGCCGATGTAGTTGTGGTTGAAGCGCTGGGCTTCGTCCTGCGCCAGAGTGAGGACTTTTCGCGCGCGGTCGGTGAACTTGTCGAAACGATCAACCATGGAGTCGACGATGCCCTTCCAGCGGGAGTATCTCGGGTGCCCTTCTGTAGCCCATCCTAGCACGGGGCTTCGGGACAGCCCGCACGGGGCGCGGCAGAAAGCGCCAGTGGGATCTGGAAACCTAACGGCCCGCCGATCAACCGGCGGGCCGTTAAATCAGGAACGGTTAGGAGTCAGCCTTGGTCTCGCTCGCCCGCGTCGACCTCTTCGTCAGACGGCGTCGCTGCCTCCGCCGCGGCAACCTGCTCGCGCACCTGTGCAAACGCGGCCGCCAGCGTGTTGTCGATCCCGCCCTCCGGCTCCTGAACCGCCTGCGACCTGTCGTAGCCGCGTTCCGGGCGCGCTCGACGCTCGGTCACCGGGCGAGGCTCGGGCGCCGGCCGGGCCGGGGGTTCCTCGGCCTGCTTGAGGCTGAGCCCCAAGCGATGCCGCTCGGAGTCGAGCGAAATGATCTTGAGTTTGAGCGTCTGCCCTTCGTGCACCACGTCGCTCGGATGGGCAACGCGCTGATGGGACAGCTCGCTGATGTGGATGAGGCCCTCGAGACCATCGCGGACGCGGACGAAGGAGCCGAAATTGACGATCTTCGTGACCGTACCGTCGATGACGTCTCCGACCTTGAAGTCAGCCACGGTGGAATGCCAAGGATCGGGCTGCAGCCGGCGGATCGAGAGGCTGATGCGCCCTCGCTCGTGGTTGATGTCGATGACCTCGGCCTCGACCTGTTCGCCGACCCGGTAGCCCGCCTCCGGGTTGTTGACCTTGTTCCAGGACAGCTCGCTCTTGTGGACGAGCCCGTCGATCCCACCCAGGTCAATGAAAACGCCGAACGGGGCGATCGATCGGACGGTCCCGGTCACCTTCTGGCCGACATTGAGGCTGCTAAAGAGCTCGTCCCGCTTTTCGCGCCGTTCCTCGTACAACGCCACCTTCTCCGAGAGGATAAGGCGGTTCGCCTTCCGATTAACCTCGAGGATCTTGAGGCGGAGCCTGCGGCCAATATATGGCTGAAGCTTCTCGGCGATCTCCTGCGCCGCGTCGCGCGGTTGCTCGTTCTGCGGGCGCCGCGGGAAATCTACGATCTGACTGATCGGGACGAAGCCGCGGATTCCGCAGTCCACGATGAGCCCGCCCTTGTTATGGTCGATGACGGGTGCCTCGATGATCGCACCCGCCTCGAGCTGCTCCTGCATTGAGCGCCACTTGCGCTCCAAGCCGGCTCGGCGTAGCGAAAGGACGGCGTGACCCTCGTTCGACTCGGGCTGCAGGACGTAGACGAGCACGAGATCGCCGACAGCCGGTTGCGGCTGGTTCTCGGCGTGACGGCCGAACAGCTCACGGTTGCTGACGACGCCTTCGCTCTTCGCGCCGATGTCGACGAGGATCTCATCCCGATCGACCCGAACGACGGTCCCTTCGACCACGTCGCCGTGCTTGAACGACCGAATGTCGCCCTCCTGCTGCTGCAGGAGTTCTTCCATCGTCGTCGGCTCGGGGCGCGTGTCGATCGCTGGGACAGCAGCCGGGGCCAGGGATTCCACATCCGAAGCGAGAGCGGCTGCGGCCGGCATCTCTTGCGCGACCACGATGACCGCTTCCGGAGTCGCTGACTGGGGCTCGGCGTGGACCGTCGCCTCGTCCAGCGCGGGAGCCTCGATCCACATGCCAACCTCTTCGAGGGCCGCGGCCATCCCGGGCGTTTCGCCGGCCGCAGCCTCGACAGCCTCAGCTGAGACGCCCTCGTCATGGGCGACTTCCGCGTCCTCGATCGAAGCAGCTGCGGCGCCCTGGTCGGGGGCCAGGTCACCGCGCACGTCCGCCTCGGCCGCTGCCGTGGCGAGCTCCTCATCTGCTTCGCCCGCCGAGCCTAGCCCGACGGATTCCGGGAACACGACATCCGTGACCGTGCTCTCCGGGGCGCCAACAGATGCCTCCGGCTGCGGCTTGTCCTCCCGCGTGCGAGCAGCATCGATCTTCGCGGGTTCGACGTTCATCCCCAGCTCGTCATTCGCAGCGGGCTCGTCGGCAGCACCTGCCCCGACGCGCTCCTCGTCCGACGCCGTCGTGGGCGTTGTCGCCTCGACCGGCGCGGTCGTCCCGCCCGTCTCGTCCTGGCTCAATCTCTTCTCCTCGTCAACGCCTGCCCTGGCGTGAAACAGGAAAGCCCGAGCCGACGCTCGGGCTTTGGGGTCCGCAGCCGTTCGGTCCGCGTCCTAGTGACTCGTCCGCCCTCCGTCTCCCCGACGTCGCTCTCTTCTGCTGTCCCCTCGCAGG
>JBKQRF010000170.1:0-5000 GCA_052144055.1 Candidatus Limnocylindrales bacterium | reverse complement strand
CCGCCACTAGCCTCCAGGCAAGCCCGAAGACTCGTTCGACTTACATGTCTCATGCACGCCGCCAGCGTTTATCCTGAGCCAGGATCAAACTCTCCGAAAAGAACCGACCTTGCGGCCGGCACGAATCTCGGGGTTCGCTTACCCGCTCATGTCTACTGGATTTCCTGCCACTCTTCATTTGTTAAGGTGCAGCGTCCGTGCCACACAGAGGCCCCGGGGCGCAACCCCCATATATTGGGGGTTCGCGGTCCGTGTGTCAACCGCGAGCCACGTCCCGGCCGGGTCGGCTCCGACGCTCCGCCAGACGCCGTCCGATTCGTGACCGGTGACGGCGCAGACCTCGTCGGTCGGTGGCCACCGGTCGGAGCCGGATGCCTCCAACCGCGTCCATCGTCCGCCTGGCCATACATCCTGGGCAGGCGGGGCCGCCGGGCCCGGCTCGTCACCCGGAGCGACGGCGCGAGCTGGGACGCTACCGGGTCGCTAGCGGGCTGTCAAGTCAGTGTCGAGCGAGTGGGGCACCGGTGGCCGAACTCGGCCGGCCTCGCACGCAGGGCGGCTAGATCGGACTTTCCTCGATCAGCAGGATAAACGCGGCGGCGGACAACCAGCAGAGCAGTGCCAGCTCGACCGTCGCCTTCGTTCCGGTGAGCGAGACGAGGATCCAGTCAAGGATCGCTGCGAGGACAAGGGCAGCGCAGGCCTTGGCAAGGCGGAGCAAGAACTCGCCCACCAGATTGCTCATCGTGCTGCCGGCTCCTCGAGCGCGCGCCGTCCCTGCATCGCACGAACCAGCGTGACTTCGTCCGCGTACTCGAGGTCGCCGCCGACCGGGATGCCACGCGCGATCCGCGTGACGGAATCCACGTGGCCGCTGAGTCGCTCAGCTAGGTACAGGGCCGTGGCCTCTCCTTCGAGCGTCGGGTTGGTGGCCAACACCACCTCCGCCAGTCGGTTGCCACCCGACTCGGCCGCCATCACGCGCTCCAGTAGCTCCCGTACACGCAGCCTATCCGGTCCAATGCCATCCATCGGGGAGATCGCACCGTGGAGCACGTGGTAGCGGCCCCGGAAGGCCGCCGTCCGCTCGAGTGCGAGGACGTCGAGCGCGTCCTCCACGACGCAAAGGCGGGTGACGTCGCGGCCCGGATCGAGGCAGATGGGACACAACGGGCCGGTGCTGATGTTGAAGCACGACTCGCAGAAAGAAACTTGCTCCTTGACCGCCACCAGCGCGGCCGCGAGCGCACGCGCCTCGCCCTCCGGACTGCGAAGCAGGTGGTATGTCAGGCGCTGCGCGGTCTTGGGCCCAATGCCCGGCAGGCGCGCGAGCGCCTCGATGAGGCGCGCCACCGGCTCGACGACGACGGTCACTGCTGCTTCACATGCCGGGCAGCCGGAGCCCGCCCGTCACCGTGCCCATCTTCTGTTCCGCGGTGCGCCGAGCCGCGCCGATCGCTTCGTTCACGGCGGCGACAACCAGGTCCTGGAGCATCTCGACGTCATCAGGGTCGACCACGCCGGGATCGATGGCGATGGACACGAGGTCCTGCTTGCCAGTCACGACCGCCTTAACGGCACCGCCGCCAGCTGACCCTTCGACCTGCAGCGTTTCGAGCTCGGCCTGCACGCGGGCCATGCCGGCCTGCATCTGCTGCGCCATCTTCGTAAGGTTGCCGAGACTCATCGCTCCCTCCTCAGTTGGCCTGGCATACGACTATTCCACGTCCGTCGCGTCGGCGAGATCGCCCGCGAAGATCCGACGGGCCGCCCCGAGGTTCTCGAGACCGATGGCTTCGTGTGGCAGGGGCGGCAGCGCCTCCAAGTTAGTCGCGACACAGCGGATGCCGACTTCGGCCCCGATCACGCCGCCGATCGCCTCCTCGAACGCGGCGTGACGCTGCTCAGCTTTCTCGCGGAGGAACGCCTTGTCCTCAGGGAATCCGAGGACAACCACGTGCCCGTCCAGTCGCACCGGCCGGCACGCTTCAACCAGCGGCCTGATGAGAGGCGTCCGGGACAAGGCGGCCACGATCAATGGCCATCGGGACCGCAGGCGCTCCAGCAGCTCGTCCCCCGATCCCGCCTCTGCGTCCTGAACCGCCGCATCGACTCGGGCGCGCGGACGCGAGGGAGACGGTCCGATCGACGCTGCGGTGGCGGACGGTGCCAGATCGGGCGCGGCGCGCCGGGCCATATTGGCAGGGGCCGCCGCTGCCCGCCTGGGCACAGCGGCAAGGACCTCGCTGAGTGCCGCGGGCGCCTGTGTGGTCGAGCCCGCCGGCGGCAATAAGGCGGAGACAGGTCGCCCATCCGCTTCGGGCGTGCCCGCGAGCAGGAGCAGCTCCAGCTGGAGGCGTATGCCACCGCCGCCGGACCGGGATGTGTCGATAGATACGAGGGAGCGAGCAGCCGCGGTGAGTTCCGCCAGGCCGTGGCCCGTGAATGGTTCCGGCACGGCTTCGGATGCGAGTCGATGGAAGAGCATGCGACGCAGCCTCTCGACGGCCTGGTCAGTCGCCAGACGCAGGTCGCGGCCGTCGGCCTCCAGCCTGTCCAGGACTCGGATTCCATCGAGTGCGTCGCGCCGGAGCAGTGCGGCCAAGAATGCATCGACCTCGGGCCCTGCCGCGAGTCCGAGCTGGGCGCGCACGTCGTCGGCGGTGAGTGGCTCCGTAGGGGAACTCAGCAGCTGGTCCAGCATCGATTCCGCGTCGCGCATCCCCCCGGCCGCCAGCTCGGCCACCAGTTGGATCGCGTCGGGCTCGGCCGCCCGAGAATCGTCGGCCAGGATCCGCTCGAGCTTGCCGCTGATCTCGCGGACCGTGAGAGGCCGGAACGTGAACCGCTGCACTCGAGACAGGACGGCAGGTCGGATCTGAGTCGGGTCGGTGGTGCAAAACACGAAGAGCACGTGGGGCGGGGGTTCCTCGAGCGTCTTAAGGAGGACGTCCCATCCCTCCTTAATGCGCTGCACCTCGTCGACGATAAACACCTTGTGGCGTAGGTCCGCCGGCGCCGTGTGGACCCGAGGAAGCAGGTCGCGCATGTCGCTCACGGTGTTGTTCGAGGCGGCGTCGAACTCGGCGACGTCCAGCGCTGTCCCTTCACGGATGCTGACGCAGCTGGCGCAGGCGTCACATGGCTCCCCGTCCCGAAGGTCAGTGCAGTTCACCGCCTTGGCCAGGATGCGCGCCATGGACGTTTTCCCCGTGCCGCGTGGCCCGACGAAGAGATACGCATGGCCGACGCGACCCAGCCGGACGGCATTGCGGAGCGTCTCGACCGGGGCCAGCTGCCCAACGATCTGCGAGAAGGTCTGGGCACGCCAGCGGCGCGAGATCGCCGTGTGCGGACCGGCGGTGTGGTGGACGGAGGGCGACGGATCGTGCGTCATCGGCTCCTGGCGTCGGGGCAGGCCCGGTCCCCAATGACACGGGCCCGAGCTACCCTATGATACGGGGCCACCGCCGGCCGGTCGCGCTGCTCGGCGAAGGCCTGGACGCCAAGCGTCCGGGCCTTCGCCCACGGAACTCAGAGAATGCCGTGCACCCTCCGTCGATCGGGGACGCCCCCGCACTCGCGACGATGGCCGGCTCGGACCAGGCCGATCCGCGGCACCCGGCGAGCAGCGCTTATCGCTGCTTCCTTCCGGACCTGACGAGGTTCACGTGTCGCCGCTGCGCGGGACCCGATCCTCAACGTCGACCATCGCTGGAGCTCTCGAGAACGCGGACCTCGGGAGGGAATTCGGCCCTGCTGGAGCGGATTGCAGGTACAGGGCACCGCTAGCTCCCCACCTAGCACGGCCGCTGGATGATACCTCGCGCGTCAGCTCTGGGACTCGGGCGGGCTATGGCCGTGACGCCGTCGGGACGGCGGTGCAGCTCGGACTCCTGCCAGCAGCGCGGGGCGACCGGTCGCAGCGGCAGTGCACCGATCACTCTGACGAAGGCGACCGCGGCGAACCCGGGGGCGAAGGGACAATCCGGCATTCCATCGTGATAGGGGAATGAGGACGCCTTCGTCGCACGCTGGACGGAGTTCCGCGACTGGGCTCGGAACGGCATGTGCTGCTCGACGACCCCGGCTGCCGCGAATTGATGGCGTTGCACGACTGCGAGTGGCGGGTCGAGTCGGGAGCGCTGCCCGGTGTCTCCGTGGGGGACGTCGTCGAGATCGACATTGGCGCCGAGGACGAGTACACCTTCTGGAAGCCAGACGGGGTGCGGGTCGCCAGCCTGCCGATTGCGGCCACGGAGGAAGAGAGGGACAGCATCTCGGGCCGGGTGTCACTGCACAACCCGCGCGGCGGGGATCAGCGTGACGCTGTCACCCAGTGACACGTTCATCACAGAATGGCTGGCCACCACCGGGACGCGGGGCCACAAGGTTGGCTCCTCCACCACCTAGCCTGAACGGGGCTGCGCTACCGGCAGACCACCGGGGTGTTCGCCGTGCGGCTCGCGTCTTGGTCGAAGGCCCGCACGGCTGGAGACGGAGGACAAAGGACATGAGCCCGACTGCCGGGCTGCGCTCGCCGCCATCGAAGCAAGGCGCGCGAGCGTCGGTCGAGATGGAACCCTCGGACGTGCCCGTCTTCGACTGGCCGGGTGCGGGGGCCGTCTGGGTGGCGCTGACGAAGCGCGGCTGGCTGGCTCACACGCGCGCCGTGGGGGCCGAACGGTGGGTCGTGGAGGCACGCTGGAAGTCGTGGCCGGAGGATCGCTGGGGGACCCTCCACGCGGACGGCCACGTCCGCTGACGGTGCCTCAGGCTGCGCGCTAACTCGACTCTCCGCTACGTCCGCCGCTGGGCGCCGTGTCCACGCGGCGCCGTCGCAAGCGTGGGGCCAACATGAGCCGCTTGGCTGTCCCCCGACGACTTGGCTGGACGCCTACACTCCATGTCAACGAGCGGACCGCCCCCCGTGTGGACCGCTCGACATTAGGGAGCGGGGTCCATGCCAGTGGCGCCCGGCTCCCCTTTGTGTCTGGGGA
>JBKQRF010000169.1:0-5670 GCA_052144055.1 Candidatus Limnocylindrales bacterium | reverse complement strand
ACTCCCTCGTGACGGTGCTGGTCACGACACCGGACGGCCAGCAACTCACGAAGGTCGGCAGTTTCGCCATCGTCTAGGCAGGGAGCCTGAGGCCGGTTTCCTCTCGGCCCGGGCGGGGACGGAGCTGCGCTCTCGGTAAGTCCCGGTCAGGCCGGCGCGACGCCGTTCTCGAAACCGAACAGACCGCCGGGTTCGCTGCCGCCCGACACCCAGCAGACACGCATCTCGTCACCGCGGAGCGGCGCGCGGCGAGCGTCCATGCCGCAGTAGCCTAGCTTCCCCGCGACCGCACGGCGGAACCAGCTGCAGGTCGAGCAGACGGTCGACGAGCGAGTGCACACCCAACAACGGGCGGACTCGGTCTGCGGCGTCGAGCAGTGCGGGCAGCGCCAGGTCGCCACGTCGGCAGTGTAGCTGCGCCGGTGGCTAACAGAAAGGGCCGGCGGACCTTGTCGCGCGGCCGGCCCCGGCGCGCCGCCATCAAGAGGACGGGGCGGCCGTGGGCGGCGGTTCCGTCGGAGGCACGGTGGGCGGCGGTCCCGTCGGGAGCAGCGTAGGCAACTGTGTCGGAGGCGGCGTAACGAACGGCGTCGGAGCGAACGTCGGCAAGGTTGGGGCGGGCGACGGGCCGCTCGACACGTTGAGCGCCACAGCGGTGCCCGCCGTGACCTGAATCCCGGCGCTCGGGTTCGTACTGACGACCTCCCCGGCGGGCATGTTGTGGTCGGTGACCTGCGTGACCGGCCCCACGGCTAGGCCGCTCCGCTCCAGGCCGGCCCCGGCATTGGCGAGCGACATGCCGCGGAGGTCGGGCACGGTGCTCAAGGCCTGGACCGTCTGGAGCGTCACCGTGATGGCTGATCCTCGTCTCGCCGAGACGCCGGGTGCCGGGTCCTGCGTGGCCACCGTGGTGATCCCCACTCCGCCCGGACTCGCGCCGGAAATCGTGATGGTGAGCCCCTGGTCCGCCGCGGTTCGCTGCGCGACAGCGAGACGCAAACCCAGCACGCTGGGCACCTGGACGGCCGCCACCGCCGGCGTCGGCGCGGAGAAGAAGCCGCGGGACGCGAGCAGCGCGACGCCGCTGGCCGCGAGCAGCAGGATCACGACCGCGAGCACTCCTGCCGCCCACACCCAGCCGGTGCCGGTTTGACGCTCGGCGGGCTCTGGCTCGATCCGGGCGCCACCCACTGGCGCGAGCGATGATGGCTCGTACACTCCCGACGGGTAGATACCTGCGGCAGGCCGGACACCGCCCGGCCCGGTCCCGGCGGCGCGGCCTTCGACACCATCGACGAGCGAGCCCAGGCCCGTTCCGGCCGACCCCAGCCCCCGAGCAGTCGGCGTCGCCGCGCTCCCGCCCGCGGCATCGGTGGGCGTGAGACGGGCGGCGCCGATGTCGGCCGCGGCGGCGAGGCCCGCGGTCGGACCCAGGCGAGGGGAAGCGGACGGGTCGGCAAGAAAAGACCCGAGCGCAGCCGCCATCGTCTCCGCGGACGCGAAGCGATCCTGCGGATCGAGCGCGAGCGCCCGCACCACGATCGCGTCGAGCGCCGGCGGGACGTCGGCCCGCAGCGACGACGGTCGCGGCGGGGGGCTGCCGAGCCGGGCCAACGCCACAGAACCGGCAGTGTCGCCTGTCCACGCGCGCTGGCCGGTCAGCATCTCGAACAGGACCAGCCCCAGGGAGTAGATGTCACTTGCGGCGGTCACCGGCTCGCCGCGAGCCTGCTCGGGACTGAAGTAATGGACGCTGCCGAGCGTCGTGCCGGGCAGCGTGAGCTGTGCCTCGACCAGCGCCCGGGCGATCCCGAAGTCGACCACCTTCGCACGCCCGTCCCGCGTCAGGAGGATGTTTGACGGCTTGATGTCGCGGTGGACGATCCCGCGCTCGTGCGCGACTGAGAGCCCATCGGCGATTTGCTCCGCGATCCCAGCGGCGGCGAGCGGCGGCAGGAACCCACGTTCGCGGAGAATTTCGGCGAGGTTCTCGCCGTCGATCAGCTCCATGACGATGAACGGCCCCGCCAAGTCCGTCCCATAGTCGAAGACGTTGACGACGTTGGGGTGGTTGAGGGAGGCCGCGGACTGGGCCTCCTGGCGGAAGCGCGCGATGAACGCGGCGTCACGCCCGTACTGCGGTCGGAGCAGCTTGACGGCGACGTCCCGGTCGAGCTGCCTGTCGTGGGCGCGGTAGATGGTCGCCATCCCGCCTTCGCCGAGCAACTCGATGAGGCGGTAGCGGTCGCCGAGGATGCGACCGACCTCGGGCATCAGCTTATCCTCGGTCTCGGCTAGCCCGGGTGAACCATGCAGTTGACCACGGGCACGGTGTTCCTCTCCGGCGCCGGGCCACTAACCCTTCAGGTCCATCCCGGCCAGGTAACTTCGGAACTCGGGGCCGACGTCCGGACGCTGGAGCGCAAGCTCCACCGATGCCTTCAGCCATCCCATGGTGGTGCCGGCATCGTACCGCACGCCATCGAAGGCGTAACCGTACACGTCCTGTTCCGCCATCAGGCTCTCGATCGCGTCGGTGAGCTGGATCTCCCCGCCGGAACCACGGGGTGTCTGTTCGAGCTTGTCAAAGATCTTTGGCGTTAGCACGTAGCGCCCGATGACGGCGAGGTTGGACGGGGCGGTCCCCGCCTCGGGCTTCTCGACCAAGCCGCGCAGCTTGTACAGCCGCGGGTCGCCGGTGCCTGCGCCCGGCTCCGGGTAGATCACCCCGTAACGCTGTGTTTCGTCGGGTGGGACCTCCATGACGGCGACGACCGAGGAGTGGGTCCGCTCGTACGCCTCCATCAGCTGGCCGATGCACGGCTGCTCACCGATGACCACATCGTCGGAGAGGATCACGGCGAAGGGCTCATGACCCACCAGCTCTTTCGCGACCAGCACGGCGTGTCCCAGGCCGAGCTGTTCCTTCTGCCGGACGTAGCTGATGGTCGCCAAGTCGCCGATATGGCGGACCCGGCGGAGCATGTCGATGTCCCCCTTCTGCTCGAGCAGGTGCTCCAACTCGTACGAGATGTCGAAGTGGTCCTCGATGGCCCGCTTCTGACTGCTCGTGACAATGATCACCTGCTCGATGCCGGCGGCGACCGCTTCTTCGACCGCGTACTGGATGACGGGCTTGTCGACTAGCGGAAGCATCTCCTTGGGTTGCGCCTTGGTCGCGGGCAGGAACCGGGTGCCCCAGCCGGCGGCGGGGAAGACGGCTTTGCGAACGCGCATCAAACTCCTAGTGAGCTGGAGTCGGGCGCCGACGGCCGCGGGACTGCGAGGGCTCGGCGCAGTCGCGAGTATACCGGCCGATCCCGCCTTGCAGGTGGGCGAGCAGGCGACATCGAGTCAGCACACCGGGCACATCGCGGCCCAGGTGCCGGCGATCAGCCCGGCCAATCGACTCGCCGAATCGCGCCGAGGGTTTCACCCATCTCGAATGAACTGGCTCGCCGTCAGCGGGCCGCGCTGGCGGCTGCCCACCCCTCTGCGCCTTATCGGGGACCGAGTGTTCGACACGCCCGTGGAACAGCTCGACGCCACTGAACGGCACACGGATGTCCGCGAAGGCTTCGATCGAGACTAGGAACCCCGCGAAGGAAAACGAAGGCCAGAAAGTGCCCGATCTCGCGGAGACCGGTGCCCCGAACCTGCTCGCACTGTCTGTCGGTCGCGGCCGGAGTGAGTGCCCCGATCGCGCTCAGGATTGTCGACGACCCAGGGCTGTGGGAGTCTGTCCGGTCCTTGAATCTTAGCAAATCTGGGTATGCGGGTTCCGCGTGCTCGCGCATGGTAGAGACGGCGAGTGCGACACCGTGAAACGTGGCCGCACGGCAGCGCAGCGGTGGTTTGGTGCGCTGGACGAGACGCTCGTCGTCGACGCGGCCGGGCTCTGAATCGTCGATGCGACGGACCGGACGCAGGGGGACGGGCGCCGAGGACCAACCTCAGTCTCTGACGCGGCGTCGGCGCCACAAGGAACCTACGGTGCGCAGACAGCCGCGTCGGAGTCGTGTGCAGTCGGCGAGGCCAAGCGTGGCGAACGCGGCCGAGCCGCGGGTGTAGGGTGCGCTACGCGGGCACGAACTCGTGGGCCTCGCGATGGACGCCGTCGCACATTCCCCAGCGCTGCGGCTCGCCCGGGATGACGACCGGTCGCATAATCTGGTGGATCCTGGAGAGCCGGCACACGAGGTAGTGGCGCTGGCGCAACCATGCCCGCACGCACGCGGGGTCGTCGTGGAACTGGTGCGGGCCGGGGTTAAGGCCCGCCGTCCTGTCAGCCCAGGCTGGGCTCTCCGTTGAGACGATGTCCAAAATCGAAACGCGAAACGGCGTCCCGCCGATGTGGCCGCCGCACCCCGCGCACCGCCGCGCGTCCGCCTCGCCGAAGATCGTGGGGATGCGGATTCCCAGGTACTGGTTGCCGCGGAACGTCCTGCTCGCCATCAACCCTCAAACCGTGTGCGGCCGCTCGATCGCCCACTAAGCGATGGTAGCCCCAAGGGGGCTTGGGGACCCGCCCGCTGTCGAACGACGACAGTCTAGCGTGGTACGTGGCGTGAGGGGCTCCGAGTGCCACCGCCCATCCACGACCGCCGCCATCGCTCCAGCACGCCCCCACCATGTCAGAGGCGCTCAGCCGTGACCGATGATGATCAGCCGCGGCCCGGCGCCCGCTGCTGGCTCCACCGGCGCTACTTCGTGCCGGTGACAGCAATCGAGCTCGACGAGCATATGTGCGGCGGACTCCCACACCGCTATCGAGAAGGCGAAGGAGACGGCACCCGACGTGGTCCTGCTCGATCTCGCGCTGCCGCCGCAGAGTGGCATCGAGACCATGCGACGGATCAAGCGGGAGTTGCCCGCGTCGGCCATCGTGATCTTGGCGGCCGACGAGGACGGAGACGCGCTGGTCGAGGCGCTCAAAGCAGACGCCGCCGCGTTCATGGAAAGGGACGTCGCCCCGAACGAGCTGGTCCCGATAATCCGCCGGGTCGCGCACGGCGAGTACCCCATCAACGATCGTGTCTTCGCGCGCCCGGCCGTTGCCGCGAGGGTCCTGCGGGAGTTTCGCGAGCTCGTTGTCGCGGTCCCAGCAGCCACCCCGATCTTCGCCCCACTCTCCCCCCGCGAGACGGAGATCCTCGACCACGTCGCCCAGGGTGCGTCCAACAAGGAGGTAGCCTTCGCGCTCTCCCTGAGCGAGCAGACCGTCAAGAACCATATGAGCTCGGTGCTGCGCAAGCTCGCCGTGAACGATCGCACACAGGCGGTGCTGTACGCCATCCGGCAGGGCTGGATAAGGTTGGCCGAGGACTGAGTAGGCAGGGTTCCCGTTGCTGCGACGAGCGGGCCGTCGTCGCTCGGGACTGCATGTCAGGCGAGGTGGGCCGAGGGGCTCCTAGCCAGAGGAGAGCAGAGCTCCAGTCGGGGGCGTCCGCCAACGACCACGCGGTTGATGCACCGGTCGGGCAGATCGGTCGAGGGCTTCCGGGCAGTGCGCAACTCCTCCGCTACGGCCCTCCCGACCCGGCTCAGGCAGCCGCCACGAGCTCGACCACGAGCCACGCACCCGGTGAAGCGCTGCCGTGCGCCTGGAGCCCGAGGGCGTATTGGCCCGGCGCCCAGGCGTCCGGTGCGCCGGGCAGGCCCGTGGCCGGC
>JBKQRF010000168.1:0-3361 GCA_052144055.1 Candidatus Limnocylindrales bacterium | reverse complement strand
CTCCGTGTCGTCGGTTCCTACTCCAACGACGCGAGGATGACGCGGTGGCCGTTCTCGTTCTCGGCCACCTGCGTTGTGACACCACGCTATGGGACGTGACCCAGAGCTGTGGACATACGAGAAACTTGTTTAGTTCGGGCGCGCCGTGGGGCGAGCTCGAGACCTACGTCCGTTCGGAGCACCTGGCCTCGCACCTGGGAGGCGGCCGCGCCGCGGAGCCTGGGACCTGGTCGGCGGTGGACCCGATCGAACTCCTGGCCGCGTCGCGAGTTCCGGTGCTCGTGATCTACGGCGCCGCCAACAGGACCAACCCAGCGTCCTTCTCGTAGCAGGTCGAGGCGGCCCTAGCCGGCGCGGGATGCCAGGGCAGCTTGGTTCTCGTCCCGGGCGCGACGCACAGCAGCGTCGTCGGTGCCCCGCCGACAGTTGACGCCATCGCGCAGTTGGCCGGCGTGGGCTGAGTGCGCCATCCTCGCGCGCCATCGCGACAACCAAGAGGCCGTCGGGAACCCGCGGCCTGGTACGGTCGCCACGTGCGCCGCCAAACTGCTCACCGCCACCCCGGATTGCCAACCGTTAAGGGAGGCTTAGTGCCGGCTCAATCGTGTCCTCAGCGTTTCTTCAGCGAAGTTGTCGATCTTGGAACCATCAAGAACACCCAGACCATGGGAAGTACCGATGGAGCCAATGCCAACCAGCCCACCTCAACCCAACAAGCAACTCGGGCCTGCTGCGGCGCCCGAGGCAGCCACCTCGGTGGAGCTTCGATCGGAGACCGGATCCGCGCCTAGCGGCGAGGCACTCAGTGATGGGGCATTCACCGACAGCCTCGGGCCAGCCCCCAGCGGTGGAGTCAAGTCAGGGACGGCTCTCGTCCCGAGGGCCACTCTCGAGACAGACACCTCCGAAACTGGCGGGCCGTCGGGCCGTGGCTCAGGTGGCCCCTCAGCTCGCCGGGCGGCGCGGGTGCGGGGCGTAGCCGGCCTCTTCGCACTCGTCCTGCTCGCGGCGACGCTCGGCTCAGGCGGAACGTATCTGGCCCTATCGGCAAGCGGGGCGCTCAACCGAGTGGCGCTCGCCACCGTGACCGCGGCCGCCCTCGGACAGTCGACCAGCCTGCAGGCGCCAGGCACGCCGACCCCTGACGTCCCGAACGCCGCGGGGTCCGATAGCAGCTCCGCGGTCATCGCCGCTGCAGCACGCGTGAGTCCCGCGGTGGTCACCATCATCTCGTCGTCCAGCGCGTCCGACGTCTACACCCAGAATCCGTTCGGCCTAGGCGGCGGCGCGATCCAGACCGGCATTGGGTGAGGCGTGATCTTCGACCCTAACGGCTGGATCCTCACCAATCACCATGTCGTCGCCGACGCCACGTCGCTGTCCGTCCAGCTCAGCAACGGGAAGAGCTATCCGGCGCGGCTCTACGGCATCGACACGCTCACCGACCTGGCCATCGTGAAGATCGACGCGACCGGCCTGCCGACAGTCCAGTTCGGCGACTCCTCGTCGCTCAAAGTCGGCCAGCTCGCGATCGCGATCGGCGACCCGCTGGGGCAGTACCAGGGCACGGTGACCACAGGCGTCATCTCGGGCGTCAATCGCTCGATCGACGTAAGCAACGAGTCCCTCAACGACCTCATCCAGACCGACGCCGCGATCAACCCGGGCAATAGCGGCGGGCCGCTCGTGGACGCCAGCGGCCAAGTAATCGGCATCAATACGGCTGAGGCCAGTTCAGCGCAGGGCATCGGTTTCGCCATCCCGATCAACCTAGCTCGACCCCTCACCCAGCAGGCGCTCGCCGGCCAGCCGCTCTCGCGGCCCTGGCTCGGGATCCGCTATGAGACCCTCGACGCCGGGCTCGCCGCGACGAACCATCTATCGGTGAACTCCGGCGCGTGGATCACATCCGGTCAGAGCGGCCAGGTGGCAGTCGAGGCAAACAGTCCAGCGGCGAAGGCCGGCCTGCAGGAGAATGACGTCATCGTCGCTGTCGACGGCACGAACGTCGACGACGGCCATCCCCTCGATGAGCTCCTCGCCTTGCACGCACGCGGGTCGTCGGTCAACCTCACCGTGGTTCGCGGCTCGTCCACCCTCCAGGTCCAGGTGACCCTGGCCACTCGACCTACGACCGCCCAGTGACCGTTTCTCGAACGCGCTAACACACCTGTTCCTCGGCCCGACCGCGCTGGTCCCCGTCGCCATTTCTGATCCCTCAGACGGCGACGGGGACCAGGGAAGATCGCCAGACACGCAGTGGCGCGCTCGTGGATCTGGTAGGCAAGCAGACCACCTGGGTGCGTCACACCCGACGAAGATGCTAGACGCCGCTCGTTTCGTCGCCGGAGACGCAGGCTCGATGATGTGCTCGGTACGTTCGGAGGTCCTTGCCGGAAGACACACGAGAACGGCGAGTGATCGACGGTTCCTCGCCTCGACGCGTGATCCCCCCATCCGAGTTGGGAAGTCCCGGCGTCGTGAGCGTAGGAGCGGGGGAGTGTGTACGCGCGAGCGGATCAGGCGCAGTTATCGTGTCGTGACGACGTCCAGGTGTGAGCCTCACTCTGTCTTCTGAGCTCGCGCTCGATCTGCTTGCGCCCGGGCAGGATGACCGGGCTGGCCTCGTAGGCGAACGAGAGCACGGTGACGGCCAGGCGATGTGCGAAGGCAACGCAGACGATTGTCCATCGTCTGGGTCTGTGTGGCCGCCGAACGCCGCGACCAGGGCACGGAGGCCCAGACGTATAGTGGTGACCGTCGCGATCTCCTAGTCCGGCGAGGAACGATGCTCTCAGGCGCGCAACCCACCTGCTTCCTGATCGCCGATATTTCCGGGTACACGGGCTACCTTGCCGACGTCGAGTTGGACCACGCCCAGGACATCCTGGCGGATCTCACCGGTGCCGTCGTCACGGCGCTCCGGCCCAACTTCCGGCTGGCCAAGCTCGAGGGCGACGCCGCCTTCACTTTCGCGACGGCCGAGAAGATCGACGGGTCGATGCTTCTCGACACGATCGAGCGCTGCTACTTCGGGTTTCGCCGGCGCCGCCGCGACGTTCGCCAGGCGACGTCCTGCGAGTGCAACGCGTGCGTCCGGATCCCTGATCTCGACCTCAAGTTCCTCGTCCACCACGGCTCCGCCATCCACCAGAAGGTCGCCGGCCGCCAGGAGCTCCTAGGGTCGGACGTGATCGTCGTTCACCGGTTGCTGAAGAACGAGGTAGTCGAGAAGCTCGGCATCAAGGCTTACGCCCTGATCACCCAGCAGTGCATCGATGCATCCGACATCGACCCCGCCGCGCTCGGCATGCGCTGGCAGATAGAGACCTACGATCGGACCGGCGACGTGCCGGCTTGG
>JBKQRF010000167.1:0-15417 GCA_052144055.1 Candidatus Limnocylindrales bacterium | reverse complement strand
ACCTCGCCGATGTGGTCTACCGGACCATGCTGCTCGATCTGCAGGCCGCCGAAATCAGGGCTTGACGAGATAGGAGCTCACGCTACGGGACACGACCCAGAAACGCCGCCGGTCCTCTACCGACAGGCGCGTCCCCCGGATCCTGTCGAATGGCCGCGGTCGCCGGTCTACGGCGCGGCACATTCTCAAAACACTGGGGCGGAGGACTGGGTACGCCCGCCCAGACCCGAGACCGGTCCGACCAGCCGATTCGGCCTAGCCAAAGGACCCCCGACGGACTCTCCTCCGGCACGTCACAGTCGCCTCGCGAGCCCCGAGAGTGACCACATCGGCGATAGTGGATCCCCATGAGGTTCGACATCGCGTCTGTGATCGCCCCAGAACCGCCAATCGTGCCGTTGAAACAATCGAGTGCGCGAAGCGCGTCGCCGACCGGCGTCGCGTGGCCCTCCGCTTCCCCGGTCGCAGCATAGGCGGCGCAGCGGATGACCCAGCCGCGCGCGGCCCGACAGTCAGCGGCACCCGACAACAGCGAGCTCGAGTCGCGGGTCGCAGACGTCCGCGACCGCGTCATCGTCGCGTTCGCCAGTCAAGGCGGATCAACGGCGGAGATCGCGCAGGCCGTCGGGATCGCGCTCCTGGAAGCTGGTTGCGACATCGACGTCCGACCCGCCCGGCAGGTCGACCGGCTGGCGGGGTTCACCGCGGTGATCGTTGGCAGCGGCCTCTACCACGGCGCATGGCTGCCGGAGGCATTCAAGTTCCTGCAGCGCCACCGCCGGACGCTCGCCACTCTGCCCGTCTGGCTGTTCGACAGTGGCCCGCTCGACACTTCGGCGGGGGAGCGGCTGCTGCCCCTGCCCGCTGGCGTAGCAAACCTCGCGCGAGACATCGGAGCACGCGGTCACATCACGTTCGGCGGCAAGCTCGGGCTCACCGGGCTAAACATGGAAGAGCGCATGCTGGTGCTGGAGGGGCACGGCGGCGACTACCGCAACTTCGACGATGTGCGCGCCTGGGCCGAGCGCATCGCGGTCGAGTTGGCGCGAGACAGCTCTGCGCGTCGCTGACACGCCGGGCGAACGAGCTCGACGAGCGGGAGCTACCGGTAGTTCTCGAACTGGATGGCCACGGGGTACTCGTCCGCCGTCTGGCGGAGCCGGGCGATCACCTTCTGCAGCTCATCCTTGCTCTTGCCCGAGACGCGAACCGCGTCGCCCTGGATCTGCGGCCGCACCTTCGGGAACTCGTCCCTGACCAGCTTCGCGATCTTCTTCGCCACGTCCTCGTCGAGGCCGCGCCGCAATCCGATCCGCTGGCGAACCGTGTCCTTGCCAGCGGGCTCGATCGCACCCCAGTCGAAGATCTTGAGTGACAGCCCCCGCCTGACCGCCTTGGACTCGATCAGCTCGCGGACCGCCTTGGCCCGGTACTCATCGGAGGTTCGGAGGGCGATCTCGTCCTTGCCCAGGTCCAGCTGCACGGTGATGTTGCGGAAGTCGAAGCGTGCGGCGACCTCGCGGCGTACCTGGTCGAGCGCGTTCACGAGCTCCTGGTGGTCGAAGTCACTGACGACATCGAAGGAGACCTCGCCGGCCATCCCCTCCCCCTTTCAGCCGTCCGCGCCGTCCCCCGGCGGGGGCTCGGGGCGGACGGTGGTGTCGGTGCCGACTACGCGCTCCAGCGTCCAGTGCCGCTCCCGGACGATCAGCCGCTGGTCGTCGAGCTCGAACGTCGCGAAACCGCGCGCGCGCACCCGCTCCGCCGTGGCGCGCCGGGTCCAGGCGCCGTGCCAAGACGTCAGCACAGTTGGGCCTGACGTCCAGATGCGTTCCGCATCGAACTCCACGTTCGCCGCTTGCCCAATCGTGTCGTTCCAGTGGGCGCGGATGGCGAGCTCGCCGGTGGCGTGGTCTCCGAACGGGTCGGCACGCAGATCCGCGTCGTCGCGATAGAGCAGCATGATGGCGTCGACGTCGCGCGCCTCGCGTGCCTGCCGGTAGCGCGCCAGCAGGTCGTCCCCGTCGCCCCGAACCAGTGTTGGCATCCGTCAAGTCTACCGGCGGCGGGAGCACCGTGCCCCTGGCGCCTGGTGCGGACCGCCCGAGCGCTCCTCAGCGTCCCTGCAGCGTCTCCACGAGGAGCTCGGCGATGCGATAGGAGTGGCCACCGCCCATGACCAGCACGACGTCGCCCGGACGAACGCGTGTCGCCAGCCAGCCCGCAGTCTCTGCCACGCTGCCCGGCGCGGTCGCACCGGGCATCCCCCTAGCCCGTACGGCCGCGGCCAGGCCCTCGGCCGACGCGATCGTGGTGTCCGGATCGCGACCCGCCCAGATCTCGGCGACGGCGACCGCGTCGGCGCCGCCGGCGAGCACGTCCGCGAACCGGTCAAGGAGCGCCGCCGTGCGGTGGTACGTGAGTGGCTCGTAGACCGCCCAGACCCGGCGGCCCGGATAGCGTTGCCGGACCGCCGCGAGCGTCACGGCGATCGCCGTGGGGTGATGCGCATAGTCATCGAGCACCGCGACGCCCCAAGGCTCGCCCTTGAACTCCAGGCGGCGGCCGACGCCGCGGAACGCCCCGAGACTCTCCACGATGTTCGACACGGGCACGCCGAGCGTGGCCGCCGCGGCGGCCACGCACAGCGCAGCCTGCGCGTTGTGGCGGCCCGGAAGGACTACCCGCGCCTGGACCGGGTCACCGCGCCGGTCGTCCAGCCCCTCGATCAGAAGCACCGTGCCCGCGGGGTCGGCGGCCGCAACCCGTGCCGTGACGAGCCGGGCCGGCCCGAGCGCGGTCGCCGGCCGAGGTGTGCCGGGCGGCGGTTCGAGGGCGACCGCCACCATGCGCCCACCCCAGTTCGCGAGCCGCTCCGCGACCAGCCCGGCACCCCGGTCGCCCACATTAATGACCAACGTCGGAGGATCACTGCCGCCATGCACTCGGCGGATCCAGGCCTCGAACGCGACGAGGACCGCCTCTTCGTCCGCGAACACGTCCGGGTGATCCCATTCCGCATTGAGGAGCACGGTGAGAGCTGGCCGGTATGGGTCGAAATTGCCGGCGTACTCGTCGGCCTCGACGACGAACTCTGGGCCGTCCCCCCATCGCGCGGTCGAGGGCACCGTGCCTGACACGGGGCCGGGCAGCAGTGCGCCCACAAACGCGCTGGGGTCTCGACCGGCACGCCACAGCAGCTCGACGAGCCAACCCGCGCTGGTGGATTTGCCGTGCGTGCCGGCCACCGCGACCAGGCGCGCGCCCCGGGTGGCCACGGCGTCTGCCACCACCTGCTGCCATGACTCGATGGGGACCCCCGCCGCGCGCGCCGCGCGCAGCTCGGGGTGATCCGGGTCAATCGAGGTGAGCGCTTTCGTGACCGCGAGGCGTTCGACGGCCCGGACGGCCGTGTCACGGCCGTCCGGGAGCACGTGTGCGGCCGCGTGGCCCTGTAGGACCGTGACGCCGGCCGCTTCGACCGCCGGTACGTACGGGGAATCGGCCGAGCGGTCGCAGGCGGTGACCGCCGCTCCGGCGCAGGCGGCGAGGATGGCGGCCGCCGACGCGCCCGCGCCGGCCGCCCCCACGACGTGGATCCGTTCGCCCGCGGGAATCGACTGTGCTACCCGCGCTGGCGCCAGGCCCCGGCCGATGTCCGCGGCGGTCCGCGTCACCCTTCGGTCCCCTCCCCTAGCCGGTCGAGGAGCAACCCGAGCGCTGCCTCTGCGCTGCGGAGCTTGTTCTCGGCGCGGTTGCCGTGCCAGAGATGGCGTCGCACCTCGGTCCCCGCGACGCCTGCTACCGCGACATATGTGAGCCCCACGGGCTTCGCGTCGCGGCCGCCATCCGGGCCGGCGATCCCCGTGACGGCCACAGCGAGGTCCGTGCCGAGACGCCGCCGCGCGCCCTCTGCCATGGCCGCGGCTACTTGGGCGGATACCGCCCCGTGCGCACGCAAGGTAGCCTCCGGGACGTCAAGCAGACCGGACTTCGCCGCGTCGGAGTACGCGACCACGCCGCCGACGTAGTAGGAGCTGGCGCCGGGGTGTTCGGTGATGGCATGGCTGATCAGCCCGCCTGTGCACGACTCGGCGGTTGAGACGGACAGGCCCCTGTCCGCACAGCGGCGTTGCAGGCGGGCTGTGAGGTCACGTACGACGGCGAGCGTATCCGCCGCGGACGACTCGACAGAGTTTCCCCTGACGCGCTCGACGCGATCCTCCATCGCAGGCCCCGTGGCGTCGCCCACGGCGTCAGCTGCGATTCGTCTGCTGTGGCGGAGCTGGCGGCGCGAAGAGCCACGTCTGGGGAACCCCAGGCTGCCCGAGCGCTCCGAGCGACTGCCCGTTGAGCGTGAAGAACGTGGACCCAGACGAACCAGTCCGCACCTCCACGGAGTGTTGCCCGGTGAACTCGAGGGTCTTGCCGACCGCGTACGTCTGGCCGCCACTCCCCACTGTCGGATCGATCGTGCCATCAACCCATACCTTGAGCCAGGCGGGCGAACCCTTGATCGCGATCACTATGTCAACACCCGTGAACGCCACGGTCACCGACCGTGTCTCGGTCGTCGTCTCCTGCTGGTTCCCGATCGCGGTGATCGTTAGAGACCACTTGCCCGGTGACAGCTGGTACGAATCGGAGAAGCTGCCGTCTGGGGCAACCGAAATCTGCTCTGGTGCGGGCGTCGAACTGGGTGCCGGTGCCGCGCTCGGCTGAGGCCGCACCGGGCCAAGATACGTGGCGGACACGGTAACCGAGGTCGCACTGGTCGTGCCCTCCACGGGGATGGCGCCGTTCGTGACGGCCGCATCGTCGTTCGGGCTCGTGACGGTCAGCGTGGGCGCCTCGATGATGGGCATCGGTACGGTGATGATCAGCGTAATCGGCAGCGACTGTTTGCCGGTGGAAGGGTCGGTGGCAGTCACGTTGAATTCGTTCTGACCCTTCGTCAGCGGCACTTGCTGCTGCCAGTGGCCAGTCGTGTCCGCCGTCACCTGGTACGGCTGCTGGCCCATGCCCTGGACAGTCACCGTGGTCCCCGGCCCACTCGTGCCCACGAGCACCGTTCGGTCGGGGTTGCCCTGCATCGTAATCACCCGCGTCGCGGGCTGGGTCACCGCAAGGCTGGGCGGCTGGATCGACCGAAGCACCTGGAACGCCACATACACCATGAACAGCACGACGACGAGCGACAGGGCGACGGCGACCACGATGCCCCGCGAGAACGTCAACCCGCGCGACGGCGCCTCGAGGGCGCGGGGCACGATCTCCACCGGCGCCGCGGTCCGACCAGTCCCGTACTCCTGACGGTACTGCTCGAGGATGTCGTCGGGGTTCAGTCCCAGGTACAGCGCGTAGTTGCGCAGGAAACCCTTCGTGTAGACGGTCCCCGGGAGCTCGCCATAGTCGCCGCGCTCGAGCGCAGCCAGGTAGCGCACCCGGATCTTGGTGTCGCGCTCGGCGCGATACAGGTCGACGCCCTTGCGCTCGCGCGCCGCCAAGAGCTGTTCGCCGAGCGCTCTGCCCGGCTCCGGCGGCTGTGCGGGCTCGCGCTCTGCCGAGCCTCGGCCGGCACGGGCACGGTCACGCGTGGTCATCGGCTCCAGCGGGTCCTCGTACGGTCCGACATGGGCGCGGCACGGTCCTTGCCCGACGTTCCGCGGCCCATAGCATACCCCGCGGTGCGGCCCGTTCTGGTTCCGGCCCCCGCTCCGGGCCCTCGGTCGGGCGACAGCCTCCGCCTCGCCGCAGAATCACATGTCGTCGATGTCGTCGAAGCCGCGAACCCAGTTCTCGGGGCCGTACACTTGACGAGGCACGGCGGGGTTCCGCGGGTCCTGTGGGCCTACGATGCCGACGCGCTCCAGCTCGTCGATGATCCGGCTCGCCCGGTTGAAGCCCACCTTCAACCTCGTCTGCAGCATCGATGTGCTCGCCTTGCCGCTCGTCATGATCAGTTCGGCGGCGCGCGGCGTCATCTCGTCCTCCGCAAGCTGGGCGAGCCACGCGAACTGGCCGCCGTCGCCGGACTCCTCGCCGCCGGCGATGACGTCGGGGTCGTACCGCGGCTCGGGTGCCTGCCGGCGCCACTGGTCCGTCACCGACTGCACCTCGGCATCGCTCACGAAGACGCCCTGCAGACGGACCGCACGGGGCAGGTCGGCCGGCTGGTACAGCATGTCGCCGCGCCCGATCAGGTCCTCTGCGCCGGGGGCGTCGAGCACAGTGCGGCTGTCCACGTTCGAGGACATCGCAAAGGCGATGCGGCTCGGCACGTTGGCCTTGATGAGCCCGGTGACCACGTTGACGCTCGGGCGCTGCGTGGCGAGCACAAGGTGGATGCCCACGGCGCGCGCCTTCTGGGCCAGCTTCACGATTGGATCCTCGACCTTGCGTCCCTCGCGCATCATCAGGTCGGCCAGTTCGTCCACGACGATCACGATGTACGGCATCCGCTCGTGCTCGGCGACCCGGGGGCTCGCGTTATAGGCGGCGATGTTCCGCTCGGCCCTGCCGGCCAGCGCTTTGTAGCGCTCCTCCATCTGCCGCACGGCCCAGTTCAGGGCGGCCTTGGCCTCGCCGGGCTCGACGATTACGTCGGTCAGCAAGTGGGGCAGCTCCTTGTACGACGCGAGCTCGACCCGCTTGAGGTCGACCAGGATCAGGCGGACCTGGTCAGGCCGAGCCCGCATCAGCAGGCTGGTGATGAGCGCGTTGACGCACACGCTCTTGCCGGAGCCGGTCGCGCCGGCGATCAACAGGTGCGGCATGCGGGCCAGATCGACCGCGAAGGCCTTGCCCGATACGTCGCGCCCGAGGGCGAAGGTGAGCGGGCTCGTGGCCTCGGACATCCGCGCGTCCTCCCACAGGCCGCGGAACCCGACCACCTCGGCGTTGTGGTTGGGAATCTCGATCCCCACGACGTCCTTGCCGGGGATCGGCGCCTCGATGCGGATCGAGCGCGCCGCCAGGGCCATGGCCAGGTCGTCGGCGAGCGCCTCGACGCGCGACAGCTTGACCCGGGGGTCCGGCTTCACCTCGTACTGCGTGACAACCGGGCCGATGTTCTGGCCGATGACCGTGGCCGGGATTTGGAAGCTCCGCAGCTTCTCCTCGATGATCCGCCGGTTGCGCGCGTGGTCCAACTCGGCCGTGCCGTTTGCCGGCCGTTCGGGGTCGAGCAGCAATGGGTCGGGGAGCGTCCATGGGCGGTGCTCAACCGAGGGCGGCGCGTCGTCGGCCTCGAGCAGCGCGTCCCCGGGAAGCCCATCGCGCGCGTCCGCCGCCGCGGGCCCCGGTCCGGCGGCACCATTTCCGAGGCCGTTAGCTCCTCCTACGCTGCCGTTGGCGGGCTGAGGCGTAGCACGCTCTCCGGACCAGACTGTCTGGCTCAGGGGCGCGGGACTGGGCACCGGCGCCGGCAGTTCAGGCTCGGAAGGCGAGCTCGACTCGTCTCCGCGTCGCAGGTCGCGGGCCGGCCTTCCGTCCCGGCCGCCGCGCGGCTCCCGGTCCGCACCGCTCCGCCCCCTCGCCGGGGGCGCCGCCAGCGCATCGGCCACCGCTCGGCTACTCGCGATGACAGGGTGCAGCAGGCCACGCACGGTCACGTTGAGCAGCAGGACGATGCCCGCCAGCAGCAGGCCGAGCAGCACGACGAACGCCCCCGGAGTGCTGACCAAGCTGGTCAGTCCACCGGACAGCTGGGCTCCCAGCCAACCCCCACCGTTGCTCAGCTCCGCGGTAGACCGGCCATGGCCCCACACGAGATGGAACAGTCCGATCCCGCCGAGGAACGTCACGAGCCCACCTAGGGCGGATACGCCCCAGCTGGTACCCGCGTTAGGCGCGCGCTCGACGAACGCGCCCGCGACCAGGAGCAGCACCGGGAGCAGCCACGCCCCCTGACCGAACGCCGGGCGCAGCAGTTCGTTGACGTACTTGTTCAGGATCCCCTGCCCCGGCAGGAACAGCGCGATCAGCGTAACCGCGCCGAGGACCAACAGGACGATTCCGACCAGCGTGCGGGTCAGCTCGGGCGAGAGCCGCAGGTCGATCCTCGCCTTGGCGGAGCGCCGACGCGTCGTCCGCGGGCGAGCCCTCGGGTCCGACACCCGGCGGCGGGTCGCCATGCCCCTAGACCTCTACGACGACCGGGAAGACCATCGGCCGACGCTTGGTCTGCTCGTAGAGGAAGCGCGACAGCCCGTCTTTGATCTGGCTCTTGAGCAGCGCGACCTCGCTCGTGTGCTCCTCCGGCCGGGCGATGGCCTTGACCACTCGCTGGGCCGCCGCGCCGATCACCGGGTCGGCGAGGTCGTCCACGAAGCCGCGCGTGATGACCTGCGGTTCGCCGATCAGCCGGCCCGTCTGCTTGTCGACGGTCACGACCACCAGAAACATGCCGTCGTTGGCGAGCGCCCTGCGGTCACGCAGCACCACGTCGCCGACCTCGCCGACCGACAGCCCGTCCACGAACACGTAGCCGGAGCTGACCGGCTGGCCACGCCGGGCGGTGCCATCGACGCGGAACTCGACCGGTTGTCCGTTCTCGACGATCAGGATGTTGTCAGGGGCGACGCCCACCTCTGCGGCCAGCCGCCCGTGCTGGACGAGCATGCGGAACTCGCCGTGCATCGGGATGAAGTACTTCGGTTTCGTGAGTCCCAGCATGAGCTTCAGCTCTTCCTGGCTCGCGTGTCCCGACACATGCGCGTGGCGGATCGCGTGGTAGATAACGTTCGCGCCCTGCTTGAACAGGTTGTCGATCGTGCGCGCCACGTACTCCTCGTTGCCCGGGATCGGACTGGCGCTCACGATGACGGTGTCGCCCGGCTCGATCTCGACCCAGCGGTGATCCCGGTTCGCCATGCGGGCCAGCCCTGCCATCGGCTCGCCCTGCGCGCCCGTCGTCGCAATCACGAGGCGCTGCGACGGGGTGGTCCGGATCTGGTCCTTCGAAACCAGCTGGCCCTGCGGGTACTTGAGGTAGCCAAGGTCAGTGGCAATGCGGACGTTTTGCTCCATGCTGCGCCCGACGACCGCGACCTTCCGATCGAACGTCGCGGCGGCGTCGAAGACCTGCTGGACCCGGGCGATGTTGCTGGCGAACGTGGCCACGATGACCCGTCCGTCGAGTGGCTCCATGATCTCGCGGAACGCCTCGCCCACGGTCCGTTCCGACGGGGTGTAGCCCGGGTTTTCCGCCCGGGTGGAATCGGACAGAAGGCAGAGCACTCCCTCCTGGCCGACCCGCGCCAGCGTGGCGAACTCCGACGGCTGGCCGTCGACCGGAGTGTGGTCGAACTTGAAATCGCCCGTGTGCACGATGATCCCGACGGGGGTGCGGATAATGAGCCCCATGGCGTCCGGGATCGAGTGGCCAATCCGGAACGCAGTGATGCCAAACGGGCCGATGGTGACGGTTTGGCCGGCCTCGAGCGCCAGCATCGGGTTGTTGGTGAGCCGGTACTCCCTGACCTTGTTCGACAGCAAGCCGCGCGCGAGCGTCGATGCGTAGATCGGGACGCCGGGGAAGTCGGGCAGCACGTATGGCAGGCCGCCGACGTGATCCTCGTGCGCGTGTGTGATGACGAACGCGCGGAGGGCATCGCGGCGCTCGCGGAGGTAGGTGACGTCCGGGACGACCAAGTCGATCCCGAACATCTCCTCGTCCGGGAACATGAGCCCGCAGTCAACGACGATCAGGTCGTCGCCGTACTCGAACACATACATGTTCTTGCCGATCTCGCCCACGCCGCCGAGCGGGATGATGCGTAGCGGGGTTGGGTCGGCCGTGCGCCCGCCGGTCGTGCCGACGAGCGCCGCGGCCGTGTGGGTGGCCGGCGAGGGCGGCGCGCTGGGCCGGCGTGCAGTTCGGGATGGCATCAGAAGAGCGTCATCTGGTCGGTCTGGTCCCTCTCATCGATGGCTCCCGCGGCCACGAATGTGGGCCGGGCGAGGTCCTCCAAGAGATCGGTCTCGACGGACGTGTCGGCGTCGGACTGGTCCGGCGAGATCGCGGGGGGTTCCGCCGACCCGATCGCCGCCTCGCCGGCTGAATGGAGATCGGCGAGACGCGCCGCCCCGGGCCGGCTTGCCGGTCCCTCGATCGATGCAACCTCCATGGGGCGTTCCGCCGTGGCAGCCTCACCGGTGGCCGTCTCGCCGGTCGGGGCCGCCCGTGCCGCTCGTGCGTCCAGCAGAACCCCGGGGAGGCTGGCCATGTCGGCGACGAGCGCCTCCTTAAGGGCAGCCTGCCTGAACGCTGCCGCTGGATGGTACATCGCGAACACCACTGCGGACGCGGGTCCCATGACCGGATCCACCGGGCGGACAGTCCCATGGACGGCCGATATCCTGGCGCCTGGCATGAACGTCCCGAGCGAGAAGCGCCCGAGCGTCACCACGACGGCAGGGTCCAGGACTTTGAGCTGTCGGCGCAGGAATCCCGAACACGCCGCGATCTCGTCTGGCTCGGGATCGCGGTTCCCGGGGGGGCGGCATTTGACCACATTGGTGATGAACACCTGGTCGCGGTGCCAGCCGACCTCCGCGAGCAACTCCTCGAGGAGTCCCCCGGCGGCACCGACGAAGGGCCGTCCCTGCTGATCCTCGTTCTGGCCGGGCCCTTCGCCCACGAACACCACCTCAGTGTCGGGGTGGCCCTCGCCCGGCACGGCATGTGTACGGCCGCGGTGCAGACGACACGCAACACAGGCGCGGACCTCCTCCGCGATCCGCTCCAGCGCTGCCGCGCGCTCCTGCGGGGTCACGCGGCCGCCTGTCCCCCAGGTCGCATGGTCACCGTTCGCAATGCCACCGGATTCACGCCCCCACCGACGCCACACGGCGCGATACCGCAGGCAGCCATCCGCGACGGAGCAGCAGTTCCGCGACCTGGACGGCGTTGGTCGCCGCTCCCTTGCGCAGATTGTCAGCGACCACCCAGAAGACCAGCCCCCGGCCGTCCTCCCTCGACGCGTCGGCCCGAATGCGCCCCACGAAGACGTCGTCGGTACCCGCGGCCAGCGTGGCGAGCGGGTAGCGGTGCTCCCGCGGCTCGTCGAGGACGATCACGCCGGGCGTCGCTGCGAACAGCGCGCGCGCCGCGTCCGGAGAGATCGGATCGCGCGTCTCGACGTGGACCGCTTCCGAGTGTCCCACAAAGACCGGCACACGCACAGCGGTGCAGGACACTCGAAGATCGGGCATGTGGAGGATCTTGCGACTCTCAGTGACGACCTTCCACTCTTCCTTGGAGTACCCGTTGTCAAGGAAGACGTCGATCTCGGGGAGCGCGTTGAAGCCGATCGGGTGGGGATACACGTGCGCCTGCTTCTCGACGCCTGCCGCATGGGCCCGCACCTGCGCCTCGAGCTCGTCCACTGCCTTTTCGCCGGTGCCAGCCACCGCCTGGTACGTGTCCACGATGACGCGCTCCAGGCCGACACTATCCCGCAGGGCCATGAACAGCGGCATCAGCTGCATCGTCGAGCAGTTCGGGTTGGCGACGATGCCCTCGTGCCCCGCCGCGTCCTCGTCGTTCACGCCCGCCACGACCAGCGGGACCCCGGGCTCCATCCGCCAGGCCGACGAGTTATCCACAACGGTGCATCCGCGGCGGGCGGCCTCCGGCGCCAGCGCCTTCGACACGGGTCCGCCGGCGGAGAACAGCGCGACGTCCACACCCCCGAACGCGTCGGCAGTCGCCTCGATTACTGGATACGTCCGGCCGTCCACGGTCAGCCAGGTCCCCGCGGAGCGGGCTGAGGCCATCGCACGAAGCTCCCGAAACGGGAACTCGCGCTCGTGGAGGATGTGGATCATCGTGCGGCCGACCAGCCCGGTTGCGCCGCACACGGCGACGACGGGACGGCGACCGGCAGCGTACGACTCGGGCATGGCTGCGCTCGGCTCCGATGCGGAATGGGCGACGGATCCATGATACCGGCCCGCGTAGCCCGCAGCCGGGCTGGCCCGAAGGTGAGCGACGGCCTCGGGTCTCCCGGACTTCTCCATCGTCACGCACGGCGCCGGGGCAGACGTTCGGACGCGCCACACCGGCCTATCCTGCGGCAGGTCTCGATAGCCGGTGTCGGGTCGCCCGATCTCGTCAGGCGTTCTGCCGGGCGAGGTGCCGCTGCATGGCGGCCTTGCGGGACAGGTTGACGCGTCCCTGCCGGTCGATCTCGGTGACCATCACCATGACCTCGTCCCCGATCGAGACGACGTCCTCGACGCTCGGGACGTGGTAGTCGGCTAGTTCGCCAATCCGAACAAGCCCCTCCTTACCGGGCAGGATCTCGACGAACGCACCGAAGGTCATGATGCGGGTGACCTTGCCCAGGTAGGTCGCGCCGACCTCGACGTCGCGAGTCAGCCCCTCGATCGTCTGGATCGCGCGGCGCAGGTTCTCGCCGTTGACCGCCGCGATCTCCACCGAACCATCATCCTCGACGTTGATCTCGGTAGCAGTGTCCTCTTGGATCTTGCGGATCATGGACCCACCCTTGCCGATGATGTCGCGGATGCGGTCGGGGTTGATCTTGATGGTCACGATGCGCGGCGCGAAGTCGCTCATTTGCTCGCGGCTCTGGGGCAGTACCTCGAGCATCTTGTCGAGGATGAAGAGACGTGCCCGGCGCGCCTTCTCCAGACCGTCCCGAATGATCGCCTCATTGATGCCCTTGACCTTGATGTCCATCTGGAGCGCGGTCACGCCTTCGCGCGTCCCGGTCACCTTGAAGTCCATGTCGCCAAAGGCATCCTCCTTACCGAGGATGTCAGTCAGGACCGCGTACCGACCGTCCTCGCCCGTGACCAGGCCCATCGCGGCTCCGGCAACTGGCGCTCTGAGCGGCACCCCGGCGTCCATGAGGGCCAGCGTGGAGCCGCACGTGGACGCCATCGACGTCGAGCCGTTGGACGTCACGCACTCGCTCACAAGGCGGATGACGTAGGGAAACTCCTCGGGCGAGGGGAGGACCGGAATGAGCGCGCGCTCGGCGAGCGCACCGTGGCCGATCTCGCGCCTCCCCGGACCGCGCATCGGCTTGTTCTCGCCGGTGCTGTAGGGCGGCATATTGTAGTGGTGGAGGTAGCGCTTGGATTCCTCGGGGCTGATCGTGTCGATGCGCTGCACGTCCGACGAGGGACCCAGTGTGGCGACAGTAAGTGCCTGCGTCTGGCCCCTGGTGAAAAGGCCCGAGCCATGAGCCCGGGGGAGCAGACCGACCTCCACCGTGATCGGCCGGATCATCTCGAGACTGCGCCCGTCCATGCGGATCCCCTCGTCGAGGACCAGCTCGCGCACTGTTTGCTTGTGGATCGTCGATGTGAGCGACTTCGAGAGCCGCGCGTTCCGGCGTCCCCGCTCGAACACGGCATCCGCGCCGTCCTGGTCGCCGTCGCGGCGCATGCGGATTGATTGCACGACGGCATCGTGGAAGCCGTGAATCCGGCCGGGCAGGTCGCGGCCGAAGACGGTGAGGAGGCCCGCGGTGGCTTCGGCATCAGCGAGCGCGCGATGGCTCGTCTGCTGCGCCATGCCGAAGAACTGCGCCAAATCTGCGAGCTTGTAGCTCTCCTGGTCCGGGTAGCCCTCGCGGGCCAGCACGAGCGTGTCCAGGTACTGGCCCTGCCCATAGCGCATCCCGTCGCCGCCTGCGACCTCGAGAAAGCCGAGGTCGAAGCCAATGTTGTGTCCCACGAGCATGGAATCTCGGGCGAACTCACGCAACTGCCGGACTGCATCCGCTGGCGACGGCGCGCCGGCCACATCTGCGTCCGTGATGCCATGCATCTGGTTGCCTAGGATGGGCCGACCCGAGTTGACCAGCGTGGACCAGCGATCGACGAGTTCGGTACCACGCATGCGCACCGCCCCGACCTCGACGAGCTCGGAGGTAAGCGGGTCGCGGCCGGTGGTCTCAACGTCGACGACGACCAGCTCACGCCCCTGCTCTACCGCGGCCACGAAGTCGAAGACGCTTTCGGTGCCGGGCTCGACGTACGGGATCCGCTTCGCCTTGCCGACCTGCCGCTGCAAATCCTCCTGCAGGTCCAGGACGGGTCCAAGGCTGCCGTGGGCGAAGACGATGGCGTCCGCCATCACCGATTCAGGGACAATCTTCGCGCCGGCCTCGACCATCATGATCGCGTCGCGCGTGCCCGACACGACCAGGTCGATCTCGGACTCCTCGAGCTGCGAGATCGTCGGGTTGAGCACGAACCGGCCATCGATGCGGCCGACGCGCACGGCGGCGACCGGCCCTTGAAACGGGATCTCGCTGATCGTCAGGGCTGCCGACGCGGCGATCGTGCCAAGCACGTCCGGGTCGTTTTCCTGGTCGGTGGAGAGGACGGTCAGCACGACCTGCACGTCGTCCTTGTAGCCCGCCGGGAAGAGCGGGCGGATCGGCCGGTCAGTCAGCCGTGCGGCCAGGATCGCTGCTTCCGAGGGGCGCGACTCGCGCTTGATGAAGCCGCCCGGGATCTTGCCGGCCGCGTACATCCGCTCCTCGAAATCCACCGTGAGCGGGAAAAAATCTAGCCCAGGACGAGGATCCGAACGATTCGCGGTGCCCAGCAACACGGTATCGCCGTAGCGCACCGTCACCGAACCGCCGGCGAGCCGGGCGTGCTTGCCGGTCTCGATGATCAGCGTGCGACCACCGAACTCGGTGGAGACTGAGACTGTCATCAGGCCTCCTCTGTGCGGAGGACGACCTGCGCGCTGGACGCGCTGCCGGCCTATAGCGAACGCCCAAGGCGCCTGCCCTGGGCGCGGCTCTCGGCGACTTCCGGCCCTAGCGGCGGAGTCCGAGCCGAGCGATCACGGCCCGGTAGCGGGCGTTGTCCTTGCGCACGAGATACGCGAGCAGGCGACGCCGTTGTCCAACGAGCTTGAGGAGGCCGCGACGCGAATGGTTGTCCTTGGGAAACCGCCGCAGATGCTCCGTCAGGTCCTTGATCCGCTCTGTCAGGAGTGCGATCTGGACTTCGGGCGAGCCCGTGTCGCCTTCGTTGACGGCAAACGAGCTGATCAGCGTTTCCTTGGTCTCCCGCGCGAGCGGCACTCGGTCCTCCGAACCTTCACTTCACTGCTATCAACCCGCGGAGTGTATCAGGCCCCGGGCAATCGCGAGAAACCGCGCACCGTTCCCGGCCACGGTGCTCGTCTTCTGGCCAGGATCTGGCGGGCTCGAACCGCGTCGCGTTCCATTTGGACGATCAGTGCGCCGACCGAAGAGAACTTCCGCTCCGCACGCTGCCGCCGTACGAACGCCACCCGCAGCCGTTCGCCGTACAGGTCTTCCTCCACGTCGAAGAGGTTCACTTCCAGCGTGCGACCTCCCGGTTCGAAAGTTGGCCGTACGCCCAGCGATGCCACGCCTCCCGCCCGCCGCGGCG
>JBKQRF010000166.1:0-2682 GCA_052144055.1 Candidatus Limnocylindrales bacterium | reverse complement strand
TCTCCACCGTGAAGTCCGACACCGTGACGTCCGAGGCGCTGATCAGAATGCCGTTGTCGAGTCCCGTCGCGTCGATGGTCACGGCGCCGCTGGCGCTCAAGGTCAGCGACTTCGAGACGGCGACGTCCTCCTTGTACGTGCCGGCGCACACGATGACCGTGTCGCCCGCAGACGCGGCGCTCACGGCGTCGTTGATCTTTGTGTAAGCAGCCGTGCTACAGGAAGTGTCAGCGCCGCCCGAGGAGCCGGTCGGCGACACGTAGAGCGTCGAACCTGCGGCGGCCACCCCTGGGGCAGCGGCTAGCGCACCGGCGAGGAGCATGGCCGAGGCGCCCAGTGAAATAGCAAGACGAAGCATGGGAGCGTGTCTCACGCTCTTCCCTCCAATGGCGGCTCACACCGCATTCCGCGGTATTCACCGCATTCGGGAAGGGTCGGACTCGCCATTGGCTCAACGCGACGGTCTGGCGACCGTATGGGACGCCGCGCTGGTGGAGCTCCTGGAGCCCCTGTGCCTCCCTGCCTCGCCAAAGTATAAGCGTTCCGGTATGAATTAGCAACCCGCCGGCTGACTCCCCACCAACCGTCGGGGACATGAGTTCTGTCGGACGGCGGTGCCAGGTCTGCCGCCCCGAGACCGAGAACGCGAACGGACCGCGCTCGTCGGCGACGTCGTGTGATTGGGGCACGTCGATGGTGTGGACGTGGTCCCTGCCGCCCCGGCCTTGGATTGGCTTGTGTCGTCCCCACAGCATCGCGCCATGACAGTTCGTCATGTCCGCGGGACCACCACCCGAGCGACCGCGCGGGTTCGTCAATCGTGGCCCTGGACGGAAGCGTTCACCGCTGGTCGCCCGCTGGATGCGCGACCTGCGTTCAGGCTCGGGGCGCCGGCGTCGGCGTCACGTAGCGATAGGCCTCGGGGCTCCAGCCGCCGTTAGTCACAGCGACGCGGTAGACGCTATTCAGGAATTCCAGGATCGCCGCGCGGGGGTCCTCGCTCGTACGGACATCCTCGTACGGCAGGACCCACTCGCCCATCGCTTCTGCCCAGGCGGCGAGCGCGGGTTCGATTGGGGCGACCTCGCAGCCGTCGGGCCTCGGCACGACATAGGCATAGAGGCGCGCGTCTGGCGTGCTGTCATCGCCCGGCCAGAAGCCGGCGTTCAACTGTTCGGCGTCAAGGTCGTAGCGCATGATGTAGCCACGATGGTCGGGCGCCGTTAGGTGCCGCCCGGTGAACAGCAGCACGCAGAAGTCGAACGAGCCCCACCAGAACTGGACGCCGCTGCGGCCGAAGAACGACGAGCGGAACTCCTCGAACACGCCGTCGATCCCACACAGTACGCGGTGGAACCGCTGCGCGTGTCCGGGCTCGAGCCTGGCGTCGTGCCTGTTCTCCGAGAACGGCGTCGTGTCTGCGAGCTCCTGAGGCTGCTCCCAAATGTCCGCGTCGATCCCGAGGCCGTCCAGCGCGGCCCGGAAGTCCGCCCAGATGTCGGCCACGCAGCGGTTCGGGGCGAGGGGGACCGTGGCGCGGCGGCCATCGCTGACGTCGATCCGGATGGCGACGTCGTACACGTCGATGCCGATGCTGACGACGGCCGTTCCGAATGGCATGGCGCCCGTGGTGAAGCCACGACCGTCGAGGTACAGGCAGGCGTGAAGCCACTCGGGCTGCGGCGGCGCGAGGGCCAGGCGAGCCTTGCCGAGCATCTGGGCGACCATGTGCAGGGTCTTCTTGGTCGGCGCCCATTCTGCATAGGGCAGGGCCGGCCACGCCTCGTGGTTCTTCATGCTGCTACCTCCGGCTTCGGGGCGCCCTCCGGCTCGTCGATGCTCGGCGGGGTCAGCAACAGCGCATCCACGTCTTCTGTCGCCTGCCAGGCACGCCGCACCATGTCGTGCAGCAGCGGGTCGACCTCCCGCAGCACGCGGCGCATGAAGAGCACCTGCCGCACGACGGTCGCCCTGCCGCCCGCACCCTCGGCTCCCATGAGCTGCTGATGACCGAGCGCGGATCGACCCCGAGGTCGGCGAAGTCGAGGTCGGCCGCGCGCACCTCCTCGGCGAAGAGGCCGTGCGTCAGGACGAGCACCTCATGGCCAGCTCGACGGAACCCCGCACCGAGGGCGATGCAGGGCTGCACGTCGCCACGGGAGCTGACCGTGATAATGCCGATGAACATTGGTCTCACTGCGCTTCAGGGGTACCTGAACCGGCAGTGTAGACGCCGGGCAGGTCACGCTGGACCATACCGAAACGGCAGCGCCCGTCGGGACCCGACTCAACTTGAGTGTCCCACCTGAACGTTTCGTCGATTGGCGCCACTCGAGCGGACGAGCGGCAGCCCTCGCAGTGCCAGTTCCACCATGCCACCTGGGTCCTGGCCGCCTGGGGGGTCGACGAGAGCGACTACCCGTCTCGGTGGGCGCGCAGTACTGACGCCGTAATCGGTTGGCGGGGGGCGGGTACTCGGGCCGGTCGCGTCCAAGGGTCCGCAACATACTTGATGCGCTCAATCCGTTTCTGACGAGGCCGAATCTGCGACCAGCGGTTGAGTCCCCAGACTTGGTGTAACAGCGGGTAGGCCAAGAAACGAAACGGCCACCGCTCATCCTCGCGTCGTTGGAAGTGAGAAACCGACGACGAAAGGGACACCACGGTGGCCGACGACAGCAT
>JBKQRF010000165.1:0-19759 GCA_052144055.1 Candidatus Limnocylindrales bacterium | reverse complement strand
AAGGTGAACGCGGAGGTGCCGTCGCCGTTCGAGGGTATCCTCTCCGAGATCCTCGTCGAGGAGGGCTCGACCGTCCCGAACGGCGCAGAGATCGCGGTTATCCGGGACACAGGCGCGGGCGCGATGCAAGCGCCGGCGACGCCCGCCCCAGCAGTTGCCGCTCCGACGACCGCGGTCGCCCCTGCGGGAGAGTCCACCGCCGCACCTGCGATGGCCTCAGCGCCCGCTCCAGAGTCGGCGGCCCCGGTGCCCGCCATGCCGGCACTTGGCAAGCCCCGCGAGGAATACAGCGGTCCGGTAACGCCCGCAGTGCGCCGCATGGCACGCGAGAACGGCGTCGACCTGGGGGAGGTCCGGGGCACCGGGCACGGAGGCCGAGTGACCCGGGACGACGTCACGGCATTCATCGAGGCCCGCAGGAGCGGAGCGGGCGCGCGCCCGGCCCCGACGCCCACGGCGGCCTCTGTGCCGCCGCTGTCGTACGCGCCACCGGCCATGCTCGGCGAGGGCGACCAGCTCAAGCCCATGACCCAGATGCGCAGAGGGATCGCCGCCCAGATGACTCGCGCCGCGGCCGTCCCCATGGCGTACCTCACACTCGAAGTCGACATGTCGGGCGCGGTGGCGCTGCGGGAGCGCTCGAAGGACGAGTACCAGGCCCGCGAGGGGATCGGGCTCTCGTACGTCGCCATCGTGACGAAGGCCGTGGTGGACGCGCTGCGCCGTCACCCGGACCTGAACGGGCATTGGACCGACCAGGGTCTCGTGCGCCGCTCGCATGTCAACGTCGGGATCGCCGTCGCCGTTGACGACGGGCTGATCGTGCCGGTCATCCACGACGCCGACCGGCTCAGCATCAGTGGCCTCAACCGCGGCGTGGTCGACCTTGCCGCCCGTGCGCGGTCCGGCCGGCTCCGCATCGAGGAACTGCAGGGCGGCACCTTCACGGTGGACAACACCGGGTGGTTCGGCTCGATCGTTAGCGCACCGATCGTCAACGTCCCGGAGGTCGCGATCCTGACGATGGAGGCCATCCAGCGGCGGCCCGTGGTAATCGAGGCGCCCGGGGGCGAGGCGATCGCGATCCGATCGATGATGTTCATCTGCTCGGCGTTCGACCATCGGGCCACCGACGGGGCGCAGATGGGGCGGTTCATGCAGGATGTGAAGCAATGGCTGGAGTCCGTGGACGAGCGAACGGCCGTCTGGTGAACGCCGACATGTCCGCCACCGCCCCTGTCACCCCGGTCTCCCGGCCAGCCGCCTGGGCCGCGCCGCGCCGCCACCCTGACTGGATCCGCGCCCGCGTCCCGACGGGTGAGGCCTATTTCGGGCTCAAGGGCCTGCTGCAAGGCCTGACCTTGCACACGGTCTGCGAAGAGGCTCGCTGCCCGAATATCGGCGAGTGCTGGGACCAGCGCACCGCCGCCGTCATGATTCTGGGAGACGTCTGCACACGGTCCTGCGGGTTCTGCGCCATCAGGACCGGGCGCCCGAGCTGGTTCGATGAGGACGAGCCTCGCCGGGTGGCCGAGGCGGTGGCGGCCATGGACCTCGACCACTGCGTGGTGACGAGCGTGGCCCGCGACGACCTGCCCGACGGGGGCGCTGGCGCCTTCGCGGCCACGATCCGCGAGTTGCGTGCACGCTGTCCGGGCATGGGCGTCGAGGTGCTGATCCCCGACTTCAACGGCGAGGCGGCCCCGCTGCGCACCGTGATGGCGGCCGCGCCCGACATCCTGAACCACAACGTCGAGACAGTCGAGCGGTTGCAGCGGCCGGTCCGCAAGCGTGCCCGCTACGACCGCTCGCTGGGTGTCCTCGAGCGGGCCAAGACGTACGCCCGGGAGGTGGCCGGGCACGACGGCACCGTCCACACCAAGTCGAGCATCATGGTTGGCCTGGGCGAGGAACGCGACGAACTACTGCAGACCTTCCGCGACCTGCGCGCGGTGGACTGCGACATCCTGACCGTCGGGCAGTATCTGCGCCCCTCGGAGCAGCATCTGCCGGTGGAGCGCTATTACCATCCGACCGAGTTCGCCGAGCTGAAGGCCGAGGCGCTCGCGCTAGGCTTCCGCCATGTCGAGTCGGGGCCCCTCGTGCGCTCCAGCTACCACGCCCGCGACCAGGTGCCGGACTCCGAGCGGCGGGCCCTGGAGCGTGCCGCACTGCGCGCCGCGGCCGAGGCCGGGGGCGCCACGTTCGGCGAGTAGGGGCTGGGGCTATACCCGGCCGCGCGTGCCGCGCGCGGCCGCGAGGGTGCGGATCGAAGCGGTCCGCATGAAGGTGGCGTCGGTCGAGACCGAGACGAACCGGAAGCCCTCCCCGAGGCGCACGGCGGCGGCATCGCCATCGAGCGCATGAATGCCGGGCACCACACCCGCGCGGCCGCACGCCTCGCGCACGCGGGCCACGGCCGTCGCGTGCAGCCTTGCCTGTTCCGGCGTGCGCCGCGACGCATCAAGTGGCATATCGAGCGCAAGGGCCAGGTCTGCCGGGCCTACCAGAAGCGCGTTGACGCCGGGCACGGCGACGATTGCGTCGACGTCGGCCAGGCCGGCCGCGGTCTCTATCTGGGGGATCAAAGCCGCCCGCTCCAGGTCCTCCGGGTCGGTCGAGCGGACCACCAGGTCGGCGCGGATCGGCCCGTACGATCGTCGCCCTCGCGTGCCGTAGCGGAACGCGGCGGCAGCTGCTCGTGCCTCATCTGCAGCGTTCACCATCGGCACGACGATTCCGAGCGCGCCTACGTCGAGCGAGCGGCCGATGGCCGCTGGGTCGCCCGGCGGTATTCGGGTCAGTGGCCACGATCCGCCCGCCTCGATCGCCATGAACAGCGAGGCGAGCTCGCGCGGTCCGGCGGCACCATGCTGCTGGTCGACGATCACCGCGTCCCAGCCGGACGAGGCGAGCAACTCTGCTACCAGCGGATCGGGGAAACTCAGCCAGGTCGCCAGCACCGGTCTTCCTGTTCGCCAGCGCTCCAGCAGCGGGTTGACGTAGGGCATCGCTATAGGATCTTCGAGAGGAAGCTCTTCGTCCGCTCGTGCTGCGGGTTCGTGAAGAAGTGCTCGGGAGTGCCTTCCTCGATGATCTGGCCCTCGTCCATCATCAGCACCCGGTCGGCCACCTCGCGGGCGAAGCCCATCTCGTGGGTGACCACGATCATCGTCATGCCCTCGCGCGCCAGCTCCTTCATGACCTCGAGCACTTCGCCGATCATCTCGGGGTCGAGTGCGCTGGTGGGTTCATCGAAGAGCATGAGGGCAGGCTTCATGGCCAGGGCCCGCGCGATGGCCACCCGCTGCTGCTGGCCGCCGGAGAGCTGCGAGGGGTAGACGTCGGCCTTGGCCGCCAGGCCCACCCGGGCCAGTAGGGCCTTGCCCATGTCGGTCGCCTCGGCGGAGGGCGTCTTACGCACCTGCACCGGCGCCTCGATGATGTTCTCGAGGGCGGTCTTGTGGGGGAACAGGTTGAAGCGCTGGAAGACCATCCCGATCTCCTGGCGCTGTTTCGCGATGTTCGACTCCTTATCCTCGACCAGCTTCCCGTTCGCCTCACGGTAGCCGATCAGGTGGCCGTTCACGAAGATGCGCCCCGACTGGATCTTCTCCAAGTGGTTCACGCACCGGATGAAGGTCGTCTTGCCGGAGCCGGAGGCGCCGATAATGACGACCACCTCTTGGCGCTTGACCGTCATCGAGACATCTTTCAGGACGTGCAGTCGGCCAAACCACTTGTTGACGTCGGTGGCTTGGATGACGACCTCCGTGGGTGGCTTCGGCACGCCCCCAATAGCGGCCAGCAGATCGTGTGGGATCTCAATCATGGGTCAGTGCGCCTGCCCGAGCCCGGCGCTGCTTGCGCCCAGCCGGAACCCGGTCAGCCGGTCCCAGAGACCGATCTGCTCCTGACGACCCGTGCCCTTGCCGAGCTTGCTCTCAATCCAAGCTTGGATCACGGTCCAGATTGTCGTGAGGACCAAATACCATACGGCGGCCGCGAGGAAGAGCTCAAACGGATGGAAGCTCGTCGGTCCGGATCCATTGAGGTAGGAGAACGTCACGTACAGCTCGGTTACCGCGATCGCCACGAGCAGCGAGGTGTTCTTCAGCATGTTGTTGAACTCATTGCCAAGTGGCGGCACGATGACGCGAGCTGCCTGCGGCAACACGATTCGGCGCATTCCAAGGGCGTAGGTCATCCCGAGAGACTTGGCCGCCTCCATCTGCCCCAAGTCGATGGAGATGATCCCGGCGCGCACGATCTCGGCCATGTATGCGCCCTCGTTGACGCCGAGCGCGAAAATCCCCGCCTGTATGGCGCCGGGAATTGACACGCCGAGTATGTCTAACGTGGGCCAAGCGTACAGCTTGGTCACACCGAGCCCGAAATAGATGAAGGAGATTTGGACAAGAAGCGGCGTGCCGCGGAACAGCCAGATGTAGAAGTTGGCAATTAATTTGAACGGCAGGGATTTCGCCATTCGGCCGAGTGCCGCGAACACGCCCAGCACGACACCGATGATCTGGGCCACGATCGCGATCGAGACAGTCAGCCAAATCCCGTTGACGATCATCGGGCTGGGTCGAAAGACGGATTCGAAGAAGATGTTCCAGTCGTACTGGTAGGAGCTGACTCTCCGCGTGCCGGCGCATCCGGCGACGACCAGCACCGCCAGCAGGAGTGCCCCAACCCGCACGAGGGCGGGCCGGGGCACAGACTGCCGGTGGCTCTTCTGGTCGGGCCTTTGTACGGCCACCGACCCCATCAGGCTAATGTCCGAGGTAGTTGATCTTGGCGGCTACGGCGGCCGTGATCGCGTCCGAGGCGACGCCGTACTTGTTGAGGATGTTCAGGTACGTGCCGTCGTTGATCATCGAGATGAGGGCCTGCTGGACTGCGTCCCGCAGCTGCGTGTTGGTCTTTGCGACGCCGATCCCCTCGAGCGCCACGCCGACTGTCAACCCGGAAAGCTGGAACTGGTCTGGGTGCTGCGCGACGTAGTACCCGGCCACAGGGCTGTCCCCGAAGTACGCGTCTGCGTGGCCGGACTGGAGTGCGAGGATCGCGTCCGAGTCCTTGGCGAACGTGCTCACGGTGATGGGCTTGAGGCCCTGCGCCTGGCAAGACGCCGAAAGACCGTGACCCTGGTAGGCCCCCGCGCCGTTCAGGTAGTCGACCTCAGTCGTTCCGGCTTCGACGGCAACTGTCTTGCCGCACAGGTCGCTTGTCTTGCTGATGTTCGCCGGGTTCCCCTGGGACACGACGAACGACTGGCCCGCCTGGAAGTACGGGATGAAGTCGACCGCCTTCACACGCGGCGCCGTGATGTTCATTGCGGAGAGAATGATGTCGCACTTGGGCGATGCGATCGCTTCGATGATCGTGTCGAAGACGGTGTTGTTGACCACCTCGGTCAGCCCAAGACGCTTCGCGATCTCCGCCCCGATGTCGATATCAGCCCCGGTCGGGTTGCCGTTCGCGTCGAGGAACTCCTGCGGCGCATACGGGATGTCGGAGCAGACGGTGAGCTTGGTCGGCGCCACGAGCTCGCTCGTCGGCACTGCCGCGATCGATGCGGCCGGAGCCGCGCTGGCCGGGGCCATGCTAGCCGGTGCCGCGCTTGCCGGGGTCATGCTAGCGGGTGCCGCGCTGGCGGGAGCGGCACTAGCCGGCGCCGCGGTCGCCAGGGCCGCCATCGCGGGAGCTTGAGTGGGTGCCTGCGTCGCCGCTGTGCTGCACGCACCAACGAGTGTGACGACCGCGAGCAGCGTCGCGGCAACGATCGAGCGCCTCATGGGGTCAACGCCTCCTCCTTGCGTAGTTGCGCGTCACCGCGCCCCCCCACCGTGATCGTCGCGTGGCCGTGAAGTGGCCGCATTCTACATGCCTGCAGCAGGCGTATCGCAGTCACCGGTGCGCGACTCGGGTGCGGCTTGCCCGCGCACGGCAGCAGGACGCTCCGTCGGAGCCAGTCCCGCTGCCATCCGTCTGTGAGCGAGACCGCGGACGTCATCATCATCGGCAGGGGCGTCCAAGGCGCTAGCCTCGCCTTCCACCTTGCTGATCGCGGCCTGCGGCCGCTGGTGCTGGAACGTGCAGCACTGGCCGGCGGGGCCACCGGGCGTTCCAGTGGCCTCATTCGCCTGCACTACGACTTGGAGCCCGAGGCCAGGCTTGCCTGGGCGTGGTTCCCGTACTTCCGGCAGTGGCGCGAGCGCGTCGGCGGCGAGTGCGGGTTCACGCGGACGGGGTTCCTGCAGCTGCACCCGCGCGAGTCGGAGGCGCGGCTGCGTGCCAACGTCGAGATGCAGCAGGGAATCGGGATCCCGACCCTGCTGGTGACGGCGGACGACGTGCGGCGACTCGCGCCGCAGTTCGACGTGGGCGACTTCGACGTGGCAGCTTACGAGCCTGAGTCGGGATACGCGGATCCGTCCGGTACCACCGGCGCGTTCCTCTGCGCCGCACGCGAGCGTGGCGCCCGGCTGGCCCAAGGATGTGCCGTCACCGCGATCCGGGTCGCTGGCGGGCGGGTCGCCGGGGTGGAGACCAGCAAAAGCCCGTACTTCGCGCCGATCGTCATCGACGCCGCGGGCGCCTGGGCGCGCGAGGTTGCCCGTCTCGTCGGCGTCGACGTGCCGCTGACCGTGTGGCGCCACGACACGGCCTACGTCCGGCGGCCGGGCGTGCTGCGCGCCGGTCACCCGACGGTCATCGACGACAGCAATGCGATGTACTTCAGGCTCGAGGGCCGCGACCTGACGCTTATCGGGCTCGAGGATGACGCGGCCACAGGCGGTATACCGAATGAAGACCTCCGCCCAGCCGACGCGTTCGTCGAGCGGATCGGTCGCCGGATCCCCGCCATGGCCGACGCCGAACTGCACAGCACGCAGCGCGGCCAGGACGGCATGACCCCGGACCAGGGCCCGTCCTCGGCCGGGCGGGCCCTGATGGCTTCTTCCTTCAATGTGGATTCAGTGGCACCGGGTTCAAGACGGCGCCGGCGGTAGGCGCGTGCATGGCCGAGCTAATCGTGGACGGACGGGCGAGCACGGTCGACATCTCGGCGTTCGGCCTCGAGCGCTTCGACACGGGCAGGTTGCTGGCGGGCGCACGAGGATCGGCCGATCTGGCACTGAACGCGCCGGAGAGCGTCGGGCCGCAGAGCGTCGGGCCGCCGTCCCCTCGCCCGGGTCGGCTACGATGGATCGGATGCCTTCCTCCTTCCCGCGCCGCGTGCCCCTCGCCGAGCTGCACTGCCATCTCGGCGGCGCCGTGACGCCCGCCATCATGTGGGGCATTGCCCATGCCCAAGGAATCAGGCTGCCGACTAAGGACTACTGGGAGTTCCGCGACATGATCACGGTGTCCTCACGCCGGGGTCATTCGTTCGACGGGTATCTGCAGCTCTTCCACTGGACCGAGCTAATCCAGTCCTCGCCCCTGGCTGTCGAGCGGTCCGTGTACGAGGTGGTCGGCGGCGCATACCGCAAGAACAACGTGACCACGACGGAGTTGCGCTTCAACCCTATGAAGCGCAACCGGGGTGGTGAGCAGGACCTGGACCACATCATCAGCGCGGCGATCCGCGGGATGGACCGCGCGGTGCTCGAGTACCCCGTCCGGCCGGGCCTGATCTTGTGCCTAGACCGGGCGTTCCCGTACCAGCTCAACGAGATCATGGCCGAGAAGGCCATTGCCTATTTCGGACGCGGCGTCGTCGGCATCGACGTGGCCGGACCGGAGACGCCCACCTTCCGCGTTCGCGAGTATCGTCGGCTCTTCGACCGCGTGCGCCGGCACGGCCTCGGGATTACCGTGCACACGGGGGAGGCCGGCCCCGTAGAGGAAATCGCCGAGGTCATCGAGCAGCTCCAGCCGGCCCGCATTGGGCACGGTGTCAAGTCCGCCTACGACCCCCGGACCATGGCCATGATCCGCGAACGGGGCATCGTCCTCGAGATCTGCCCCACCAGCAACCTCAACACGGGGGTCGTCTCCGGGTGGGACGAGTTCCGCTGGATCTTCGACACGTTCCGGCGCAACGGCGTCAAGTACACGATCAACACCGACGGACCCGAGATGCTCAAGACTTACATCCGCGACGAGCTGGCCACCCTCACGCGGCTCGGAATCCTGTCCGTCGAGGAGCAGCTGCAGGCGGCCGAGTGGGCGCGGCAGGCGTCGTTCGTCGAGGGAGTCCCGGACGTCAGTGCGCCCCGTCGCCGCCCGCCGGCCCGCAAGACGGTGGAGCGGGAAGAGGCGTAGCGCGCAAACGTGCGCTCCTGCGCAGATGCGTGCCCCCAGAGGCGCTCCGCGCGGCGGAAAAGAACGGCTCTCTGGCAATGCGCTGCCGGCGCCGGCGCGATGTTCGAAGCCGACCCGTCAACCCAGGTCACACGATGTGTCAAGGAGCCGGTACTCGCAGCAGCGTGCCCCGGCCGCGATGTGTCGCTCGCGCACGACCTCGACCCCCAGCGCTTCGCGAAAGAGCCGAACCTCGGCTTCGCAGGCGGCTGGCGCGTCCTTGGCCACCTGGTGGATGGGACAGTTGTGCTCCACCAGGCGCAGTCCGTCGTCCTCCAGCAGCTCGCAGACGTAACCCTGCTCGGACTGGATCAACGCGAGCTCGCGAGCTCGCTCGGCCAGCGGCGCCGTGGCGAGGCCACGCTTCTCCAGTCGGTCGCGAATGACGCGCGCCTGCACAGTCCCGCGCGCCTCGAATACGCGGCCGACCAGTTCCGCACCCCCGACCTCGAGAACTGCACCCAGCAGGCTGACCGCTAGCCGGTCGTAGCTAGCCGGTAGGAGCGGCTGGGCTCGCTCCGTCAAGTCGTACAGGTGGCGAGGCCGCCCCACGCCGTGCCGGAGGCTTCTGCGTTCGACGAGGCCGTCGGAAGCGAGCGTCCGGAGCTGCTGGAGCACCGCGGTGCGACTCAGGTGGAACTCGGCGGCGAGACGATCGGGGCTGAGGGGACCGTCGCGGCGCAGGGCCAGCAGCAGTGCTTGGTGCGACGGGGCGTGCCGCTGTCCTGCGGGGCGGTCGTCCATTGGCCTGAGGCTACCACTGGGGCGCGAGCTCGTGGCCGCGCCAGAGCGAAAGCGCGAGACAACGTCCGTGGCGCAGGGGCGCCTGCTCTAGTGCACGGCTGCCGTTGACGCCTCCTCAGCCGCCGTTTCCCGCAGACTGGACCAGCGCCTGCGTTAGCGCCGCCTTGAGGGCCGGCGACCAGCCCGGACCAAACGCCCGGTACGGGCTGACGTCGATTTCGTCGATGGTCCGGCCGGCCGCGAGGGTTCCGGCGGTGTACTCAGTCCGGCACGACTCGAATGCCACCGCCCCACGCGTCCAACCCGCGTGGTCGTTCCAGGTGAATAGGTACACGTCGCTCACCTGGGCGGCGTTGGCGGGAAGCTTCACCTGCGCGTGGATCGCGTACGGGATCATGTTTCTGTCAGTGCACCCGGGATCACCGGCCGTCAGGTTGACGGTCAAGCCGCCCTGGACCTCGAGCTCCTCGAAGACGGAGGTTGCCGGCGCTGGCGTGGCCGGCGCGGGCGACCCCTCGCAGGTGGCAGCGAGAGCGGCGACGGCGACCACGACGGCGAGAGTTCGGACCAGCCGGGCGACGCTGCCGGTCGGCCGAGGACGCAGCGCCCGCCACTGCCCGCGCGCCGTGATCGGCGGCCGGGCCGACGCGTCGGTCTCTCTCCTCCTCATCGGCGCGAGGCTACCATCCCGTGTCGTACCATGACGACCCGTGCCTGAGCTCATGCCGTTCCGCGCGCTGCGCTATGACGCCCTCGCCGTGGGTGAGCTGCGTGACGTCGTGAGCCCCCCGTACGACGTGATTTCGCCCGCTGAGCAGCGTGCGCTCGCGCGGCGCCACCCACGCAACGTCGTCCGGCTCGACCTGCCGCTCGACGAGGCGGGCGATCCCCCCGACGAACGGTATCGGCGCGCGGCGCGCGACTTAGCCGCGTGGCGGTCGGACGGCACGCTTCGCAAAGACCGCCTCGCGTCGGTGTACGTCTACGAGCAGGCGTATACGGTGCCCGGGTCGTCTGAGCAGCGGGTGCAGCGCGGGTTCTTCGCCCGCTTGCGCCTTGAGGAGCCTGGCCCTGGGTCGGGCGTCATCCCCCACGAGCGCACGCTGAGCGCTCCCAAGGAGGATCGCTACCGGCTACTGCGGGCGACTGGCATGAACGCCAGTCCCGTCGTGCTGCTCTTCACCGATGCCGGCGGCGAAGCGGCCCGCGCTCTGGAATCGGCAACCCGGCTCGCCCCGACCACGGACCTGACCGACGACGGCGGAGTCCGCCACAGGCTCTGGCAGCTTCCCGTCGAGGACCCTGGGGCTGGGCCTCTCGCCGCAGCACTCCTCGAGGCGGGGGCAGCGGGACCGCTCACCATCGCCGATGGGCACCACCGCTACGAGACCGCGCTGCGCTATCACGACGAGCGGCATCGCGACCGGCAGCGGTGCGAGCTGGCGCCGTTCGACTACCTGCTGTCGTTGCTGGTGTCCGTTGAGCAACCGCTCACGGTGCTGCCCACCCACCGCGTCCTGCGCGACGGGTTGGCCGGCGAGTCGCTGGTGACGGCTGCCGCTGCCCTGTTCGACGTGGAGCGACTCCCGGCGCGGGCACCGCTGCTGTCGGCTTTCGCTGTTGGGCCCATGGCGACGGCGAACCACTGGGAGGACGTCTCTCCTGCTCAACGACCGCACCGCATTGGGCTCTGGACCGGCGGCGTCGCGGCCGTGCTCCATGCGCGCGGCGCGTCGTTCGAGCCGCTGCTGGACGGCTCCGGCTCGCCGTATCTGCGGTGGCTCGACGTGAACTTGCTGGCCGTGGCGCTGCAGCAGCTGTTCGGCGTGGACCGCGCGGCGACGGCGGGAGGCGGCCGGATTGGCTACACGCAGGATCCGGTGGAGGCGCTCGACTTAGTCGATCGCGGCGAGGCGTCGTCGGCATTCCTGCTCGACCCGACGCCCGTGGCCGACGTGCTGCGTGTAGCGGCCGCCGGGGAGGTAATGCCCCCGAAGTCGACTTATTTTTACCCCAAGCAGCTAACGGGCCTCGTTCTGAACCCGCACGAATGGTGAGTTCGGCTGAGCGCCCGATCCGAAAGGACGAGGTCGTCCTGGAGGATCGGGGGATCTACATCGAGTCGTGGCTGCCGGAACGGCGCTCCCGCAGGCGGCCGCTCGTGCTCGTGCACGGCGAGCTGGGTGGCTCCTGGCTGTGGGAACGGTACCTGGGCTATTTCGCGCATCGCGGCTGGGAAGGGCACGCCGTCAACCTGCGCGCCCACTACTGGTCGGACACGACCGAGGTGTCTGGGATCGATTTCGACTCCTTCGTCTTCGACGTGCTCGCGGCATTTGACCACTTCCCGCCAAACCCGGTGCTCATGGGACACGGGATGGGCGGGTTGATCGCCATGCGCGCTGCCGAAGAGCGTCGGGTCGGAGGCCTGGTGCTGATCAGCCCGGCGCTGCCGGCCCAGCTCCATACCCCGCCACGGGCCCACGTGATCCGCGACATCCCCGACTCTTACGGCCGCGAACTGCTGGGGTGGCAGTCACTGCCGGAACAATTGCGCCGCATCAACCCGGACCTAACTATCGAAGACGTCCTGCGGGTCCAGCACCTGATGGGCCGGGAATCCGGTGCCGCCCGGCGGACGATGCTGCTCGGCGTAGCAATTACCCGGGAGCGGCTGGCGGGCATCCCCACGCTGGTGATCGGCGGCGGGCTCGACCGATGGTTCCCGGAGCCTGACAGTGAGCGGCTGGCAACCTGGCTCGGCGCCCAGTACGAGCCTTTCGGCGCCCACTCGCATTACGGGCTGGTCATGGGATCGGAGAGCTTCGAGCAGGTCGCGGAAACAATCCGGATCTTCCTCGAATCTCACCGGCTGTAGCCGTATACTGACCGTTTCCGGCTGCACGCGCCGCCCCTTTGCGCGACGACCGCCCGCGTTCAGGTGGCGGGCCGCGGCCCTGCGAACAGCCGGTTTCCGGGTCTCCCTGTGGTACCATTCGCGCCGCTCCGCGTGCCAGCGCGCCGGGCCGTGCCGCATTCGTCTAGAGGCCCAGGACACCGCCCTCTCAAGGCGGAGATCATCGGTTCGAATCCGATATGCGGTACCACTTCCCTCGACTTGTGAAGATCAGGCTCGTGGCGTGCCCGAACGGTCTCTGCCGACTACGCGCCTCATCGATATCAGCGCGCCATGCGCGCTGTGTCTGGCCTCGTCCTGGGTCCGCAGCCGCCGCGCTTCTCGGGCGGCAGCCCGACGGTCGGCGTCTCGCGCTCGGGCGTCTGCTCGACGGGGGCCACGTGGACGTGGTGCACGGCGGCCAGCGCGCAGACCACTCGGTGCGTCCAGCTCGACCACGCCGACCATAGCCGCGCCCTGCAGAGTAGTTCTTCACCTGCGTGCAGGCCTGAAATCGGTACCGGCCGGCCAGCCATAGCGGCTTCGTCCCCCAGAGCTTCCTTGCTGGGCTGCGGCACTTCGTCGGCCGTCGCCACACGATCGCGGCGAGCCGGAGGTTCGACGTTGCTATTCGCTCCTCGGTCATCCAGCCGCCTCGGACGCGCGGGCCAGTCGCGCTGATCGTCGCCGTCGGCCGCCACCTCTTGGTGTTGACTGGGTTCACCAACACAGCAGACCCTGCCTTGCGGCAAACTTCCGGGTACGTACCGTGTGCATGGTCGGGGCCGTGCACGGCCGCAGACCCAGGTGGCTATCACTTGCCGCCGGACTCCAGCTCTGGCGCGGCGCTGCGTGCCCTTCGTGCTTCCCCGTCGTTCCGGTGGCCCCCTGGAGCTGCCGCTTTGTCGCGTTCCAGGCCGTCTCGTTGCCGTTCACGGATATTCGGCGCCCGCTGCCTGTCTGACGCGTGGAGACCGGAGTGTTCCGCCGGCCGGCCCGAGCGCCTCCGCGTTCGACCGCGCCGACTCGCGAGACCCGCGACGCCGATACACTCCTCGCACGAAGCCCCGCCATTCTGGTCCCGTCGGAGGCTGCATGACCCGCAGACAGCGCCGGCTCGTGATCCTCGCCGAGGGTGAGTTCCACTTTCACGCGGCCAAGACCGCGCTCGGCGTCATCCGTTACGGCCCCGATCCCGTGCTCGCGGTCATCGACTCGACGCGGGCGGGCGCCAACGCGAGGGACTTGCTCGGGCCGGCCGTCGACGTCCCGGTCGTGGCGACGCTCGACGATGCCCTGCCGCTCGGTCCCACGGCACTCCTGATCGGCATCGCGCCGACAGGCGGACGTCTTCCGGCGACCTGGCGCTCGACCATCCTGCGCGCGATCGCCGCCGGGCTCGACGTGCTGTCCGGCCTGCACACGTTCGTGCCGGACGATCCAGAGTTCGTGGTCGCGGCGCTTGCCGCCGGCGTCGAGCTGGTCGACTACCGCAGGCCCCCGGAGCGCATGGACACGTCGGTCGGTCGGCTCCATCGACCGGGGTCGCGCGTCATCCTCATGGTGGGCACCCACTGTGCGATCGGCAAGATGAGCGTGGCGCTCGAGCTCCGGAACGCAGCCCGCGATGCCGGGCTCTCCACTTCGTTCGTGGCAACCGGGCAGACCGGCGTGATGATCGAGGGGTGGGGGGTCGCCCTCGACCGCGTAATCTCGGACTTCGTGCAGGGCACGTGCGAGTGGATGAGCGCGGAGGGTGAGGAGCGCGGGGACTGGGTCTTCGTCGAGGGGCAGGGCTCACTCGACCATCCAGCCTATAGCTCTGTGACCCTGGGCCTGATCCACGGCTTCACGCCGCATGCCATGGTGCTGGTGCACAAGCCCGGCCTGGCCATGCACGATTTCGACTACTTGCCAGAGTGGTCGTTTCCCCTCCATGCGCTGCCGGAGATGATCCGGCTCCACGAGGAGATTGCCGGCCTCGTGGCGCCCAGCCGGGTGGCAGCGGTCGCCCTGAACACGTCGCTGTTGGGCGAGGACGATGCCCGGCGGGAGATCGCGCGGACGGCGATGGAGACGGGGCTCCCCTGCGGCGACCCGTTCCGCTTCGGCGGCGCCTCACTGTTCGCGGAGTTGTGGACGCGCGTGGAGGCCCTTTCCTGGATCGATCGGACCGAGGTGACCGCGTGAGCAGCCTGCGCATCGAGACCGACATCCTGCGGATCCCGTTCCGCGACCCGTTCCGGATTTCCCGCGACATGAGCGGGGAGGTGGCCGTGACCGTCGTCGTGCAGATCTCCTCGGACGCCGCCCGGGAGGTCGGGCGCCGTGGGCTCGGGGAGGGGTTCCCGGACACGTATTACGGCGAGAACCCAGGCACGATGGCGGCCGTCATGCCGCTGTTGCTCGAGGCCGTGCAGCCGTTCGAGGAGCGTCTCGGCCGCGACCCGGACGAGACGCGCGCGGCGCTGGTGGGTGCCTCGACCTCGTTGGACGCGGCGATCCGACATCACGGCGCTGCCAAGTGCGCGGTCGACATCGCGCTCCACGACCTGGCCGCGCGGCGGATGCGGATGCCGCTCCATGATCTGCTCGGGCTCTCCCGGGATATCCCTCCAACCGACTTCACGATCGGCATTGACACGCCCGACATCGTCGGGTGGCGGGCGAGCAGGGCGTCGCGCTTCCCGGCCCTGAAGATCAAAGTAGGCGGCCCGGCGGACGTCGAGACGCTGGAAGCGGTCCGCGCTGTCTACGACAGCCCGATCCGGGTGGACGCCAACACGGGCTGGCATCCGGACCAGGCGGTGGCCATGCTGCCGGACTTGGAGCGGCTGGGGGTCGAGCTGATCGAGCAGCCGTTCCCGGCGACCCGTCTCCAGCAGCTGCGATGGCTGCAGGAGCGTTCGAGCCTGCCAATCGTCGCGGATGAGAGCTGTGTCGTGTACGAGGACCTCGAGAGCCTCGTTAGAGTGGTACAGGGCGTCAACGTGAAACTCGCGAAGTGCGGTGGGGTCGGTCCCGCGAAACGCATGTTGGAGCGTGCCCGCGAGCTCGGGTTCAAGCGGTTTCTGGGCTGCATGGAGGAGACCAGCGTTGGAATCGCCGCGTCCGCCGCCGCCGCGTCGCTGGCCGACTGGGTTGACCTGGACGGCTGCCTGCTGCTGGGAGCCGACCCGTACGAGGGGCTCGAGCTGGATGCTGACTGCCGCCGGATGCTGTCCCGGGAGCCCGGCCTGGGCGTCCACGAACGCCAGTCGGAGCTGCCGCCACGCGTTTGACGAGCGGCCGCGCACGCCGTGAAGGCCATGTGGACAAGTTCGTGGACAACGTGGTGGACGAAACCACTTCCTCCGCCCGTCGGCCACTCCTAGCATGTCGGAGGAAGACACCACTGGCCCGGGGCGCGGAGTAGCCAGAGCGGTTCACTTTCCTGGGCTGGTTCTCGTGAGCGGAGGAGAGGAGGGAGTTCGTATTGACTGAGCCCGACGAGTCCCGCTATGCGGGAACGCCGTCCGAGGCGATGGAATTTGTGCGCTTCTGCTACGCACGACGCCCCGTTTCCTGGCCGCAGCTCTACGACGAGATGAGCGCCGTCGCGGGGCGCGGCTTGTATCGCGGATGGGGGTACGCGGAGCTAGCGGAGCACGGGATCCGGTTTACGCTCCGGGATTTGCCCGACCTCGCGGCGCTCGTAGCGACCGTCGTCAGGACGGAATGTGCGCGTGCGGCCGAGCGGAGGACCGCCGAGGGGAGGGGGAAGGGGCACCGGCCGGCATCCGCGGCGTCCGCGGCTGGCTGACCCGACTGCAAGGCCGAACGAGAGCGTCAGTCGCAGCAATCGTGTCGGCAATCACTGCCGAACAGAACGCCCCGCCGGTGCCGGCGGGGCGTTCTGGCTCTCGTCGACATATTCCGGTAAGCAGGCTCGCTCGGGCACTCACGCGTGGGCGGGTAGCCCAAGGCCCGTGCCGGCTCGCCCGCCACGGCGCCCCCACCCTATACTCGCGGCGATGCGCCCGATGTATCACCCCGGCGATCTCGCGTCGATGGACCCGCTCGTCCTCATGAAGAACCTGGACCATGTCCGCATGACGAGCCGCCGGCTGAGCTACATCCTCCAGCAGCAGGTGCACCTTTACACGCCCGAGGCGAACCGGCTGCGAGACGAGATCGACCGCTATGTAGAGGCCGAGCGGCAGATCGAAGGGGAGATGGCGAGGCGCGAGATCCGCGCATAGCGCGGGCGATCCCACCGCGCACGGTGATCTATGGACACGATTGCGCAGGCCGGCGCTGCCCGGCAACCTGCTAGGCTCGCTCCGCAGGCAACGCCGACTCGGGCGGGCATCCTCGTCCCGCTGCTGCTCGCCGCCGCCTTCTTCGTGCTGCTTGCCGCGTTCGCCGGGGTCGACCCGGCGCGTGGTGTCACCGCGAGCACGAGTCCGTTCACGGACGAGGGCTGGAACGTGCTCAACGCACGGAACTTCGTCCTGTTCGGGCGCTGGGCGACCGACGGATGGGCGATGGACATCGTCAACTACCCGTTCAGTGTCTTGGAGGCGGCATGGCTGGCGGTGGTCGGCATCGGGATCGTGCAGGCCCGGTTGTTGGTCATAGCACTTGGCGCTGTCGCCCTCGGCGCGCTCGGTCTAGGACTGCGCCGCCCGCTCGGCGAGCTGGGCGCGTCACTCGCGGCGACGGCGCTGGCGGGCTCGGCGCTCCTGCTCTACTACGGGCGGCTCGCCTACCTTGAGCCGGTCGTCATGTTGTGGCTGATCCTGGCGCTCCTGGCGCTCACCCGTGAGCGACCGTCGTTTGTCGGTGGCGTGGTGGCTGGGTTGGCCATCGCTCTCGCGATTGCGACGAAGGCGAGCGCAGGTGCCGCGGCTGGTGGGATGCTCGGCGGTTTCGTGCTGGCAGGATGGTCTGACTCTCGCGTCCGGCGGGCGGCCGTGGGGGCCGTTGTCGCGGCACTGGCCGGGGCCCTGGTCTGGCTTGTAGTCTTCGCTCTGCCGCAGCCGGCTGCCCTGGCCACGGACCTGCGCATCTGGGCCCCGGAACCGCTGCCACGCAGCATTGGGCAATTGATCGACCGGATCGTGTCCTACCCCACCCGCAGCGACGGAGGGATCCCGCTGGCGGTGCCTCTGCTGTTGGCCGGCGCGGGCGGGTTCGTGGTGATTGTCGCCCGGCGCGCCAGCCTCGACGCCCGTCAGTGCCGCTTGGCGGCCTCCTGTGTGGGTTGGTTTGTGGCAGGAACAGGCGTCCTGCTCATCGTGCCCTATCGTCCGAACCGGTACCTCGTGCCGCTCCTGCCGCCGCTCGCGGTTCTCGCCGGCCTCGGGTTCGCAGTGGTCACCCGGTGGTTCTCCCGTCGGGTAGGCGGGGGGTCATCCCGCCCGGACCGCGGCTACGCAAGGACTCCCGCAGGACATCGGATTGGTGGGCGGCCGCCCGGGCTTCCCGCCGTGCTTGCCGCCGTCCTGGCACTCGCGCTGGTGCTGCCGGGGATCGTGCTCGACGCCGGCTGGATGACATCGACGCCCACCACTCTGCCCGGCGTGGAGGCCCGGGTCGCGGCGCTGGTCCCTGTCGGGGCCGCGGTGCAGGGCGATCTTGCGCCCGTGCTGGCCATGCGGACCGCGGCACAGACCATCGTGTCGCGCCCGGCAACCGACGTGAACTCCGGCGACCTGTACGTGACGCACGACGTGCGCTGGGTGTTCACCACCGGGACCCCCCCGGCGTGGGCGTCGCTGCATCCGGCGGCGTGGGCGGAGCGCGTCCGGGAGCTCTGTGTGACGTGGGGTCCTGGAGTGACCTGCCTCTACCGGCTTCCCTGATCGACGGGCAGGCGCGGTCGCCGATGCGGCGGCCACGTCCAGTCCACCGGCAACGCCGCCGACGCGATTGCGCGACGCCGACCCAGCACAGTCGGCGCGACGACCAGCAGGCGGTCCTGTCGCGTCGCGCGCCCGGCCTCGGTGCCCCACAGCCTGGTCGACTTGCGATGATCGGCGGTCTCGTCGACGAGGACGCCAGCCAGCCGGTATCCCTCGGGTTGCGCTGACTCCTCCCCGGCGCGCATAGCCAGCGTGACCTGAGTGAGTAGACGGTGGCCCCCGTCCGACTTCACGTCGCCCAGCAGGAGCACGACGACTACATCGTCGGAGAGAGGGCGCCGCGCAGGTCGGCGAGGACGGTCCGAAGGAATTGCAGGTCGGAAGCCGGCCGGTGCGCCTGATCGAGGGTCGCGCCGACCGTCGCCGGGTCGAGTCCCAGGAACCAGAGCCGGAGCCGACTCTGTCCCCGTTTGCATGGACGATGATGGCCGCGGCCGACGCGCCGAACCGAAGGTGGAGGACTGCCGCAAGGCCGACTTTCGCATGAGCGTCACCTCACGCCCGCTCCCCGGCGCGAGTCCTCGTTGGCACCCGCGATGAACCTAACCGAAGGCCATGCCCAGGCGGTCTTTCGACAGCACTAATCGGAAAGTTGCGCCATGCGTGCTCCCGCGCGCGGTGTCACCTTCGGGTGGGGCCGTTCGTCGTCTGCGCGGGGGCGAAGACTGAGCCGGGAGCGAAGGTTGAGCCGCAACAGGCACTGCGCACCAGGGTAACGCTCGCGGGCGCGCCGGCAGATAATCGCGCGAGTGTGAGCGCCGAGACCTCCACCCGGCCAGCGGGCCTGCCTCCGGCGGCTGAGCCCGCCCGGCAGCCCGGGGTCTCCCTCGACAGCCCAGGCGGCGGACGCGAGTCTGCAACGGTACGCGACTTCCCGCTGGGTCTCCCGGGAGCGGATCGGCAGCGTCTGTACTTTCTCGACAACCTGCGGGCGGTGGTGATCCTTCTCGTGATCGTGCTTCACGCCTCGATCAGCTACATGGCATACCCCCCGAGCTGGTGGTACGTCCTCGACCCGCACCAGAGTGTGCTCTTCACCATGTTGGTGCTGCTGGTTGACGTGCCGATCATGCCAGCCATGTTCTTCGTGGCCGGGTACTTCTCCCTTCCCTCGCTGCAGCGGCACGGGACCGGCAGGTTCCTCCGCGAGAAGCTCGTGCGGGTCGCGGCGCCCTGGGTCCTCGGCGTCCTCATCTTGGCTCCGCTCGTGACGTACATGACCGAGGTGTCCCGGCACGTCAGCGTGGGGTACCTGCAGTTCTTAACGGCTGACTTTCTGGGCCCGCTGTATCAGCAGTCGGTGTACTGGTTCCTGGGCGTCCTGCTCGCGTTGTTCCTGGTGCTGGCCTGGGTGTACGAGGCAAGCCCGCGCTTGCGGGCCTCGACGCCGCGCATCGAGCAGCCGCCGACCCGTCTGCTCGTGGCGTTCGTCCTCGCGACGGCGGCGGGCGCGGCACTTCTGGCGCCTCACTTTGGACTCGACGATTGGTACCCGCTCACGTTCCTCGTGGTCCAACCGGCCCGCGTCGCGTTCTACGTCGGCTACTTCGCTCTGGGTGTCTACGCCGAGCGCCGCGGCTGGTTCCGATCCGGCGGGTTCCGCCCGGAACCTGCCCCGTGGGGGTGGGGCTGCGCCGTCGCAGGTGTGGCCTATCTGGGCTTCCGAATGGCCGGCACGCCGGTGACGGTGCCCGCGCGGGTGCTCGCGGCGCTCCTCTTCAGCGCCTTCTGCCTCGCGGCCCTCTTGGCAGGTCTTGGCGTGTTCCAGCGCGCGGTGAATGGCGCGGGGCGCGCCTGGCGGACGGTCGCGGCGAGCTCGTACGGCATCTACTACGTCCACCCCCTGATCCTGTTCCCGCTCGCCTACGTGCTGGTCGGACTTGCGGCACCTGAC
>JBKQRF010000164.1:0-4637 GCA_052144055.1 Candidatus Limnocylindrales bacterium | reverse complement strand
AGCGCGAACGCCCAGATGACGTCCGTGTCGAATGCCGGCACGACTTGTCCGAGCAGGGCCACCACGCCTGCGAACAGCAGGATGGCCCCGAAGACGAGGCCGGGGTACCTCCGCTCCCCATGGCGCTGCTCCCGACGTTGTGCACGTGCGTAGGCGCGTGCGGTGCGCCAGTCGGCAACTGTCGCTGCTGGCTCTGCGCTTGGGACGGGCTCGGTCCCATCCGTGATGTTCTGATTGCCTGTCATCGAGGTGCTCCTGTGTGGTAACGGACTGTGCGGCGAAGCTAGGCGCACCGAGCGGCACTGTCGTCGGCGCGGGGATGGATCTTTGGGACGCCGACTTCTCAACCCGAGGGTGGAAGCAGGTCCACCCTGGGGTGGAGACGGACACGGGCGACATCCACCCGCAGGACGATGACCGCCGCTCGCGCGCGACCTACCCTGTAGCCCATGACCCGCACCGAAGCGCTCAGCCACACAGCGACGCCCGCGCAGGCCACCCTGGCGCGGGCGCGCGAGCGTCAGCAGGCCGTGCTGCGGGTGTTCCACGCGCTCGCGCTTGTCGCCCTCGTGCTCGTGGAGGTGACGGGCGTGGGTGGCACACCCCACCCGAGCCTCAGCGGCACCGGGCTCGCCATGACGCTGGCGCTCGTCGGGTTCGCCGTTGGTACAACGGGTGGACTGTTCGCGGGCGAGTTGCCGGCGCCGCTGATGACCGCCCTCCTCCTGCTGCTCTCCCTGAGCTCGGGAGCCCTGTACTGGCTGCAGCCCGATGGGCCCGGCATTCTCGGCAGTTTCATCGCGGTGGCTGCTGCCGCGCTGCGGCTGCCCAGGCGCAGCAGCTCGCTTGTGGGAGCCGTGGCCCTGTTCGCCCTCGCTGTCCCGGAGGCGTATGCCCCGGGGCACTCACTTGGCAGCGTGCTACTCACCGGTACCGGCGTCGCGGCCTTCTACGTGATGGGCGAGCTCTCCCATCGCCTGCTGGTGGGCCAGGAGCTGGCCAACCGCCTGCTGGCCGAGCTGGAGGAGAGCCAGCAGGCGCGGGCCGAGGCCGCTGCACTGGGGGAGCGCCAGCGCGTAGCACGCGAGATGCACGACGTGCTGGCGCACTCGCTTTCGGGGCTGGTGCTGCAGCTCGAGGCTGCCCGCCTGCTCGCCCAGCGCAGCGGAGCCGATTCGGAACTGCGTGCCACCGTCGAGCGGGCGCTTCACTTGGGCAAGTCCGGGCTGACCGAGGCGCGCCGGGCGATCGGCATGCTGCGAGGCGACGAGCTGCCGGGGCCCGAGGCCCTGACCGCACTCGTCGGCGAGTTCGAGCGCGATGCCGGCGTGCGCTGCACCCTCGACATCACGGGTCCCGAGCACCCACTCCAGGCGTCGGCGGCCTTGACGCTGTACCGAGTGGCCCAGGAGGCGCTCACGAACGTGCGCCGGCATGCGCACCCCGACTCTGTCACCGTTCGACTTGCGTACGAGCCAGACGGGACGCGCCTGACCGTCGAGGACCTCAGCGTCGACGGCGCAACGGCCCCTGGCAACGGTGACGCGGGCGAAGGCGGCTACGGGATCACCGGGATGCGGGAGCGCGCCGAACTGCTCGGCGGCCGCCTCGAAGCCGGCCCGACCGAGCACGGCTTCCGCGTCGAGCTGTGGGTGCCCGCATGAGCCCGCCCATCCGCGTCCTCATCGCCGACGACCAGCGCGTGATCCGCGAGGGCCTGACCCTATTACTGCGCCTGCTGCCCGACGTCGAGGTCGTGGGCGCCGCCGGCGACGGCGAGGAAGCCCTGGACCTGGCTGCGACCCTTGCGCCGGATGTCGTGCTGATGGACCTGCGCATGCCGCGCTGCGACGGAGTCGAGGCCACGCGACGGCTGCTCCAGGCGAACCCGGACTGCCGCGTCGTCGTGCTGACGACCTATGCCGACGACCGCTCCGTCGTCGAGGCGCTGCGTGCTGGCGCGCGCGGCTTCCTCACCAAGGACGCCGGCGCGGAGGAGATCCAGCGGGCCATCGAGGCCGTGATGCAGGGTCGCGCGGCTATCGACCCGGCCGTCCAGCATCACCTCGTGGCAGCGGTCAGCGGCGGACTACCGGTGGAGCCGTCGGCGCCGGCGCTGCCGGACGGGCTCACGGCGCGCGAGGCCGAGGTGCTCGCGCTCATCGCCGAAGGGCTGTCCAACGCTGAGATCGCGGCGCGCCTCGTGGTCAGCGAGGCCACCGTGAAGAGCCACGTCAACCATCTCTTCATGAAGATCGGGGTGCGCGACCGGGCCCAGGCGGTCACCTATGCGTACCGGCACGGGCTCGCCCTGCCGCATGACGACGGGCTCGATTCCGACGCCTTGCCCGAGTGAGCTGGCGCTCACCATTGACCGCGCCGACGCCGCGTCCTAGGTCACTGGCAGAACCACAGGGTGGGAGCACCCGGACCATGTCGTCTGTCTGGGGTCGGCAGGCTGGAAGGCCGACACCCACACGACGTCACCGTCGTGCGGGGTCTGGGTGACCAGCCCGACCTGATCCGCCAGCGGACCGAGACCCCTCCATCTCTCCCGCGTCAGCGCACGCGCCAGTTGCGCAGCGGCGAATGCATGGAGCGCGCCTGTTCTGAGAGCTTGGGATCGTTCACGCGGGCGCCGTGCCAGGATTGGAGCGGTGCCGGCTCAGGTGGCAGGCGGGCACCGCAGTCTGGGCAGATTTCTCCCCAGGCCCGCGCTCGGACTGGCAGCCTCCCACGCAGTCGGACACCTCGCCGGTCGGCCCGTGGGGCAGCTCAGCGGGCGGGGTCTGGATGGTGCGCTCCATCGTGCTCGGATCGTGCCTGATCGACCCCCACGCCGGCTGGACGTCAGTTGGGCCCTTGTCTGTGCCGGCAGCCTCTGCACACCTGCGACGACCGGGTGCCGTGGAGCCGGGTAAGCGCGAAGGGCCCGGCCGTCAAACGCGCTCGCTGCCTGGCGTCACGTTGGTGGTCGCGAAGGCCTGGCCCACCGGCGAACCGACCAGCAGGTCACGCTCGATCTGGAGCCGCATCCGGTATAGGACCTCCCACTCGGCGGAGTCGACGACGAGCGTCGCCAGGGTGGCGTCGATGGCTCGCAGATCTTCCAGTAACGCGTCCGACCGCCCCGGCAGCCCCTCCTCGTCCATCGTCTTTCGGGCTGCGATGATCCGGTCAAGCCAGTCTTCGACCGCCTGCGCCTCCTTGGAGGTCGTCAGGTATGCCGCGGTCTCGGTCAGTCGAGTCGCGATCGCGGCGCGCGCGCGAGCAACGGCCACCTTCTGGCCTGAGATCGCGATGTCGGAGGGGTACAGCTCAACCTCTAGCACGGGCGAGTACAGCGTCGTCAGCTGGTCCGGGACGAGTGCCCGTACACCGCCGGCGGCGACCCGTCCCACCAGCCGCGCGGGCACGGCCAGGATCGCCGCTGCCGGCCGGCGGTCGACCTCCAAGCCTGACTCGCGGAGGGTCTGCTCGAGGTCGTTGACCATGCTCGCGTAGGCGCCGGCGTGCACCACGATCGGGATATGCGCGTCCGTCCAGCCACGGGCGAGGGTCCGGCACTTCCGTACCCCTCCCACGATGGCGAGGAAGATGAGCGTGAACGCGAGCAGGAAGGCGACCGGATAGCCCCGCAGCACCTGCCTGACCCCCGCGAGGCCGGTGGGCCGGCTCCCCGCGTCAACGATGTACAGCCCGCCCAGACCGACAAGCAGCGGCGTGGCCAGCGCCGCGATCAGCATTGCGATGCGCACCCAGGTCTGGTCGCTTAACCCGGGCAGCGGCACCGCCGTCAGCAGGAACGTCCCCAAGGTGGGCAGGATGATGCCGAGCAGCATCACCACCCACGCGAGCGAGCCCAGCGCCATCAGCGAGAGGAGGAGCCGCTTGTGGTGGGGGACGCGTCCGAACAGCAGCGTGCTGGCCCAGCCAAGCGCGGTCGTAAGGACGCGGCCCGCCTGCCTCCCGATAGCCGCGAACAGCGTGGCAAGAATGGCCATGTTTCAGGGTCCGGCCGACCCGCTGTCCGTTGGGCAGCGGTGCCAACCGTGCTCCCAGGTCCCCTCGATCTTCGGCGGCTTGAATGCGGCAGCGAAGGTCGAGCGTTGCAGGATACCAACGAGTCTGGGCCGTCGGAAGAGCATCGATCGGTACGTCGGGATGCCTCGCGCCGCCGGCGTGGCTGCAACGGGCTCGCCGAGGTGATCCAGGAGAGCGCGTAGGGTCGTCATCTCGGAAGGGTCGCTCGGTTGAGCGAGAGAGCCACGAACAGCAGGCCGATGAGGCTGGCCGAGGCCGTGCCCATGGTGAGGTAGAAGTCGTGCCAACTCGCGAAGGTTGCCTGATCCATAGTCTCTGCCCCCCTGACCCGACCCGGCTCTTACCGACAGCGCAGAGAGTAAGGGACGCGCTCCCCGGCGACGTCTGGTACGGTGGCGATCCCGCTACGCGACCCGCTCCAGCACGACCACCGGGATGACACGACTGCTTCGTTACTGGAGATCGCTACAGCTCGCGACCCCAGAAGATGCCCGCACCTGACCCTTGGTCCAGTAGGCGGCGCAGTTGCTCGTCGTCGAGCGGCTGCCCGTGCCGGGCGGCGGCGATCTGCTGGTCGCACAGCGTGCAGACGA
>JBKQRF010000163.1:0-4794 GCA_052144055.1 Candidatus Limnocylindrales bacterium | reverse complement strand
GACACCCGCCTGGGTTTCGCGAGTGTGCTCGCCGGCTTCCTGCTGATCGCCGTCGCATACCTGTGTGGCATCTGGTTCCTGACGTACGGCCAGAGCAACGTGAGCTCGCTCCTCATGGCGCTGGGCTTCATGGGTGCATTTGTCGTATACGGCGCCGGCTTGCTGGTCACCCGGCCAGACGCGAGGTAGCCACAGAGCCGAGGCAGGGTGCCGGCCACGCGCCGACCCCGCGTTTCACGCCGCGCTACCCGGGCAAAGCCGCAACGCGGGGATGGCGGCTTCGAGGCGCAGCCGCCGGGCCGATCTTGCGTCCGCGACCCAAGAAGAGCGGCGACTGTTTGCAGCCTTCTACGCGGCGCGCCGTGAGGGCGTCGGGCATGCGCTCACGATCGAGGAAGAAGATCGCGTCGCTATCCCGGACGTCAGACGTCTCAGGCTCGCGCTCAGTGGTTCACGCCGACCGCCACCAAGACCGCGCCGAGCGCGAGGGGTGTCCGGTACGGGCAAGGGTCCGCGTCTCTGGTCACCTACCGCAGGAGGAAGAGCGTCGAGAAGAGCCCGATCCAGACCACGTCGACGAAGTGCCAGTAGATGCTGACGGCCTCGACTGCGGTGTGGTGCCGCGCGGAGAACTGGCCGTTGATGCCACGCAGCAGCACAACGCTCATTGCGATCACGCCGCCCAGCACGTGCGCGCCGTGGAAACCGGTCATGGTATAGAAGAGCGTCCCGTAGACACCGCTGCTGATTCCGAAACCGAGGGATGAGTAGTCGTAGAGCTGGCCGGCAAGGAAGATCACGCCCAGGATGACGGTGACGGTCATCGCGCGGACCATGCCGGTCCGGTCGCCAATGCGAATCCGCGACACGGCGTACTGCATCGTGAACGAGCTGGTAATCAGGATCACGGTTAGGACGGCCGCCAGGGCAAGGTCGAGCTTGAACCCCGGGGGAGGCCAGACGGTGTGCTCGGCCCGGATGCTGAAGTAGGCGCCGAACAGGCCGGCAAAGAACATGATCTCGCTGGCGATGAAGAGGAGCATCCCCACGAGCGCGGTGTCCATACCCTGTCGGGCACCATGCATGCGCGCCGGCAGTGCCTCGGTTCGTCCGGTCATGAGTGAGCCCTCTCAGCAGCGGTGGAGTCGGCTGCGATGGCGCGTCGCGCGCCGTGGCCGTACTGGAGATCGACGAACGGCCGCTCCGAACGGATCGTCGGCAGGTGCTCGAAGTTGTAGGGCGGCGGCGGACTCGTCGTCGCCTCCCCCGAGCGCGTGCGATTCCCTCGGGTTGTTAGCGGCGTCGCGGGGTCCCCGCAGCGTCACGAAGACGTTCCACACGAACGGCAGCACGCTGGCCGCGATGCTGAAGGACTGCTGCCGCCGAGGCGCGGCACGAGGCCGCTCAGGCCGGCAACGGAGGCGACCGATCGGACGCGAGGCGACCACGGCACGCTCAAAGGGGGACCTCTCGGGCTGTTGCTGGATCAGGTTGGGCCGCATCATACCCCAAACGGCCTAGTGGAACCGCCACATGGCCCGCGCGGGGTAGGCCGTAGGGCTCTCTCCTTGCCCCGCGGGGATGAGGTGACGCGAGGCGCCGGGCTCCTAGCTCAGAGCGCGATCGGGATCAGGACGTCCAGCACGATCAAGGCAAAGAGGAGAGAAAGGTAGGTGATCGAGAAGCGGTAGAGACGGACAGCGCCGGCGCCACTGCCCTCGCGCCACAGCATCCAGGCCTGCCGCAGGAACAGGGCGCCCAGGATGGCGGCTCCGGCCGTGTACACGAGGCCCATCTGGGCCACCAGCGCGAACGCCAGCGTCAGGATCACAAGGAGGAGGGTGTACAGGACGATCTGGCGGTTGGTCTCCGACACGCCCCTCACCACCGGCAGCATGGGCACGCCGGCCGCCTCGTAGTCGCGCGAGAGTCGCAGGGCCAGCGCCCAGAAGTGGGGTGGCGTCCAGTAGAACACGATCAGGAACAGAAACACGGCCGGCAGGGCGACATTCCCAGTAACGGCCGCCCAGCCGATCACGGGCGGTAGCGCCCCGGCGGCGCCGCCGATGACGATGTTCTGTGGTGTGCTGCGCTTGAGCAGCATCGTGTACACCACGACGTAGAACGCGATCGCAAGCAGGGAGAGGAAAGCGGCCAGCACGTTCGCGAAGAGCGTGAGCCAGGCGAAGGAGACTGCGCCTAGGGCCAGGCCGAACAGCAGGGCATTCTCGGGATCGACGGTGTGCGCCGGCAGGGGTCGGCGGCGGGTGCGCGTCATGATCTCGTCGATATCGCGGTCGAGGTAGCAGTTAATCGCGTTCGCCGAGCCCGCCGCCAGGGTGCCCCCGATGAGCGTGGCCACCACGAGCATGGCCCACGACGTGATGCGGATGCCGGGCACGTCCCGCGTGGCGAGCACCATGGCGGGGACAGTGGTCACCAGCAACAGCTCGATGATGCGCGGCTTGGTGAGGGCGACGTACGCCATTACGCGGTCGCGTCGGGTGGCGCGGGAAACGCCCAGGCGGACGGTGCCGGGTGGCCCGGCCTCCGTGGCCAATGCGTGGACCGTGGCGGGTGTGAACGGCGCACGCTCGAGGAGCTCGGCGGTGATGGCCGAGTCGGTGTCAGACGTGGACAGTACGGCAGGGCCTAGGTCGCCCGACGTGCCGGGTCGCGTTCCCCCAAGGCCGGCTTCGCCCGGCAGGGATCCACCGGTGCCCGTCGCGGCCGCGCCGTCCGTCGCAGGCGCCGGACGACCCTCGAGCCGGGCGAGGTAGTAGCTGTGGATGGCGGCTCCGAGGGCGAGCGCCCAGATGGCAGCCGCGAGGGCCACGTGCAGGGCCACCGCCCAGTCCGCCAGCGAGGTGAAGATCTGCGCGGCGCCGACGAAGATCTGCAGCACGAAGAGTCCTACCGCCGCGTGCAGCATGGCGACGCTCGGGCCGCGTCTCGAGCGAGGCTGGCGCATGGCAGCCCACGCCGCGGCCAGCAGGATGAGCCCCGCGATCACCGTGACCACGCGGTGCAGGAACTGCGCCATCTCTTCCGCGGGGTACTGGCTGAACGACGGGATCAGTGCGCCGTTGAAGAGCGGCCAGTCGGGGAAGATCAGCCCGGAGCCGGTCGCGGTCACGTGCGAGCCGAACAGGATAAGTGCGTAGATGCTTGCGGCGGCAAGCGCGGCGAGCAACGTGAACCGCTGGCTTGCGCCCCGGGCAGGAAGCCGGTCCGGGTAGCGAGCGCGGATCGCGACGTAGACCAGGATGCCGAGCAGGATCATGGCCGTCGCGAGGTGCAGGGTGACCGTGTCGCCCGCGTTGTTCTCCGCGACGGTGACGGCCCCCAGGGCGGCCTGGATCAGCACGACCACGACCGCCAGCACCGAGGACCACAGGATCGAGCGGCGCTCACGGTACCCGCGCCAGGCAAGCACGGCCACCCCGAGCGTCAGAAAACTGATCACAGCCGCGAGGAAGCGGTGGATCCACTCGAGCCATGGGTGGTAGTCGGTGGTGGACGGGATGAGCTGGCCGTGGCAGAGCGGCCAGTCCGGGCAACCCATCCCGGAACCTGTCCCCCGCACGATCGCCCCAACAACGACCAGCAGGTAGGTAGCAACCGCAGCGACGAGGGCAAGCCTCTGAAAGCGCGTCATCTTTGCGCGAACGTGACCTCAGAGCGACGGGGGGAGTGGCTGCCGGACCGCGCGGGCCGGCGCGGTGGGGGGGGGACGCGGCCGCGGGGGGATTGTAGCCGAATCGCCCTCGGGAGCCCGTGGCACGGGCCCCTGCAGGCGACCGTCACGGCGGCGGTAGACGGCGCGGCCCGGGCCACGCCGCGGGGTTAGGACGCGGGCCCGAGCGAGGCGGGAGGCTTGCCGGCGTCCTCCGACGCCGGGCCCGGCGGCATGCCTGGGCGGGGCCTGACCGTGCCCTCGACCATCGGCCCGGCTGGGCTGCCCGCCTTCGTCCCCGTCGAGCCCGGCGCCTCGAGGGGCAAACCGGCGGCGCACCCGGGGCAGGTCGCGAGGCCTGGCGCGTAGGTGGGCAGTTCGAGCGTCCAGAGCGCGGTGGCGGGATACGCCTGGCCGCTCACCGGCGAGGTCACGGCAGTCAGCCCGCCAGAGCGGTCCACGAGCACCTCGGCCAGCACGAGGTCCGCGCCGGCCGCCTCGATCGGCGGCACCATTGCCAGCAGGGATCCGCCGGTCGTGAGGATGTCGTCGACCAGCAGGACGCGCTCATCGGGGGCGAGCCGGAAGCCGCGCCGGAACTCGCGGCGCATCGTCCCGTCGAGGTCGCGGATCTCCTCGGCGAAGATCCCTCGGATGCCCAGCTGCCGGGCGACCTCGAAGGCCAGGATCACGCCTCCCGTGGTGGGCCCCACCACGACGTCGACCAGCGGACCCTCCGGGCCGCGCACGAGGTCGGCGAAGTACCGGCACAGCTCGGAGACCGCCTCGGGGTACTGCAGAACCTGGAACTTCTCGAGGTACCGCTCGGCATGACGCCCGCTCTTCAGTAGGAAGTGTCCTTCCCCGAGCGCGCCGGATGAAAGGAACAGCTCTTCCACGCGGCGCGCGACAGCGGTTCGATCGGTGGACGCCGTTTGGCCAGCGGCCACTGTTCCCCCGACGGAAACAGTTTCCCGTGCGCTCGCCGGTCCCTGTCGGGCATCGCTCTCGTCGGTCGGACGCGTCGCGGTCGTGCCGGCCGCTGGCTTCGTGTGGCCCGTGTTCATGGTCGGTACTCCACCCCCTTCGCAGAAGGCCTGTTTGGTGGGGCCGGCCGC
>JBKQRF010000162.1:0-3772 GCA_052144055.1 Candidatus Limnocylindrales bacterium | reverse complement strand
GCCTCGCAAGACGCTCGGCTACCAGACTCCGGCAGCTATGCTGGCCGCCATCGTTGCGTCGACCCCCTGAATCCGCCCCACGTTTCGAACCGAGGTGGGTGCTCCGAGACGAGGGTTGAGACAGGCCGACTTGACTGGTCGTGGGGGTCGGCGCAGTGTCACGACACACCGCGGAGGTGGGTGATGTTCCGGCTGCGGCGATCGTCCAATAGCGGTCCCGGTCCGAGCGGGCCGCACCGGTTCGTCGAACCAAGTGACGCCCGCTCCGCCCTTGCCCTGGGGGCTGTCCAGCGCGGGCTCCAAATGGCCTCCCCGCTGGCCGTGGCAGACGCCAGTCTCCGTGCGTCGCGATGCGCCCTATCTGGCTGCGGGAAGACGCGCGACGACCCGATCCATTCGCCGAGCGAGTAGCGACAGGCTGGCTGCATGGGCCCTGAGCACGCCGCGCTGGAGGAGCCGTCAGGTCCCGCCGACCGAGATCTCGGCGTCGTCGAGCCCGGGCCACGATCGCTGCCTCTCCTCGGCTGGGGCTTCCTCCTCCTGGCGGGACTCGTCGGGCTGTCGTGGGCCGCGTCCTTCGTGCAGGGCCCCGCCTTCGGCGGCGCCCTGGCTGTGATTGCCGCGGTCGTCGGCGTGGCCATCCCCGCGGCGCTGCTGTACCGCGTGCCGAGCGCATGGCGCAGCCACCGACTGCTGCTCGCCGGCCTCGCGGCAGGAAGTGTCTCAGGCGCACTCAGCCGGGCGCTCATGCCGTTGTTCGTGGCGTCGAGTCTGGGGGCCGTCGACCCCTGGCGGCAGTTCGCCCTCTGGGCGGGACCTGCCGTGCTCGGAGTGGCCGGGATGCTCCTCGTCGCCCTGGGTCTGGCCCGCCTGCGCGAGCGGCCCCCCAGTCGCGGGGTGCGACGGCTGCTCCCCGTGCTCGTGCTGGCGGAACTCGTGGGCAACGCCTCAGTCTTCCTCTACCTGGTCACCCACCCCGGCTCCATGCCCCCTCCGAGCTGCCGGCCGCGCTGGCCCCGGCCACGATCATCCTCGCCAGTGCGCCCATCTCGGCCTACGCGGCCTGGGTGCCCCTGGCCGCCTGGATCGACGGGGAGGCGCCTGGGGCCCTTCTGGGTCCTGCTCGGGGTGGCGGCGCTCGCCGGTCTGGCCGGCTTGGCGCCATACCTGGCCACTAACGTCGTCCTGGCGCTCGGGTCGTCGGATCTCTTCGTTTTCTTTGTCCCGCTGACTACCCTCGACGAGGCGCTCGCTGTCGCGGCCGCCCCCCTGGCGTTCGTCGCGTATGCGCGGTTTACGCCGCCGCCCCCGCAGGCGATAACACTGCTCAGCGGTGCCTGATCCACCCGGAACCACCAGCCTTGTCTCGCCCGGACCAGCTTCTGGCGCGTTCGTTCTCCCCGGGCCGAGCGCTTTTGCACGCGCCCATGTCGGCGATGCGTCCGCGAGGGCCATCTGCTGCTTGACAGGGACGGCTGCGATCCCGACGGTGAGGTCGATCCCGCAGGCTGGGAGGATCACCTGTGTCCGGTCGCGTCGGTCGCCCGATCATCGCCGTGGTGGCTGCGGCGGCGATCCTGCTGTTCGCCGCCTGGTTCGACTGGCATGTTCTGTTCGGCATCCAGCGGCAGCAGGCCACCACCTTCGACTACGGGCCGTTCGCCTGGGCCGCGCCGTTCGGCTACCTCGTGGCAGCCGGTGGCGTGCTCGCCCTGGCGGTCCTCGCCTGGTGGTCGCGCAGCCTCCTCGTGGCGGTCGTTTACGTGCTCGTGGGGGCGTTCTTCGCCTTCCTGTTCACGCTGGAGTGGATCTTCTCCGCTAGCCACAACGGCGCGCCACCGATCTTCCCGCAGCCCATCGCCGACTTCATCAGCAACGTGGCTATCAACTGGCTCGGGCTCGACTTCGCCCCCACGCACGCCGTCTCCGTGATCGGCGCAGGCATGTTCCTGGCCGGTCTTGGCGCGCTCGGGCGGGTGATCGTGGGGCGCGCCCGGTCACATCCGGCCTAGACAAGCGAGCTGTCTCGCCATTCCGAGTGACCGCAGTCCGGTGCCAGCCCCGCGAGGGACTCCGGAGGAGGTGCCGGCGGGACAGCGTTCGTGGCCTCGGGCGACTACCCGCAGTGCGCCGAGTGCCGCGCCTGGTGGTCATCGGACGGCGTCACCTGGCAGGAAGTCCCCCTGCCAACCGCGGTGAACACACTCCCTTCCTGGACCCGCCTCGTGACGGCCCACGGCCTCGTGTTCGCGGTCACCGGCATCGCCACTGAGCCGGGCACACTCTGGATCGGTGCGCCGACCCGAGCGCAGCCAGCTCAACGGACCGAGCCGCTAAAGAAGGCGGGTTCCGCAGGCGGGCGGCCCCACCCGCGGCCGTGGCACTCCAGGCCGGAGCTTAGGCACGAGACGCTCCGCTGGCCAATCACGCGTGTTCCGACGGCGATCGACCGCGCTCAGCTGCTGAGGGAGCGTAGGCTGTCCGCTGAGCGGGAGTGACGAGATGCAGCTCAGGCACTGGGTGCTCGGGATCCTGTTCGGCGCTGCCGGAGCCGGTACGGCGCTCGTCGCCGGCTTCGTCGGCGTGCTGGTGCTCGTTCCTGGCGTCGTCTGGGCAGCGCGCGAGCCGACGCGGCCGCTCGGTCTAGCCGGGCTTCTCGTCGGCGTCGGCGCCGGAGTGGGTGGCCTGATCGCGTTGATCGGCAATCCCTGCGCCGCGTTCGACGCCACGACCGTGGGCGTCGTCGGGTCGTGCTACTCGGCTGACACAATCCCCTACCTGACCGCCGCCGTGCTGCTGGTCGCCGCTGGCGCGGCCCTGTCCGTCGTCGGCCTCCGGCGCACCAGCCGCGTCGTGCACTGACCCAGGCCACAGAGCCGGGCCATCAGAACGATCCGTGGGGCAGGGTACTCGGCGTGCTATGAGAGGTGCCGACCTGTCTCGGTCCGCGACCTCGATGACGAGCCACACGAGATCCGCCGGGATGAGCCACCAGCCGCCTTCCCAGCCGAGCAGGAAGAGGATCGGCAGCAACCCAAGGGCAAGTGTGATGCGCGCGCCTCGGTGGCGCGCCTGCGAATGACGGGCGACGAACCACGCGATCGCCAGCGCGACCAACCAGGCCACGACGAAGGGCCATCCGATGAACCCACCGCCGATCATCGGGATCGCCAGTCCGACGATTGCCAGCAGCCAAGGCAACCAGCGCACCCGGGTCCACATCTGTTCGGGCAGCCCTCCGCTCCGACGGACCGATCGTCGCGCATGTGCCCCCCGACAGCAAGCACCCGGCGTTTGAGTTCAGCGGCTCTCAGAACGAGCCAACAGACAAGCCGGGCCAGCTGCTCCGTATCGCTTGAGCTGCGACAGGAGCGACGGCTCCGCGCCGCGCGAGACGCCCGGCCCCGCTTGACACGGTTCTGATTGAACCAATCTCCGGGCTGACTCGTCGGTAGAGTGAGCGTCCGCAGACCGGCCGGAGAGTGGGAGTGGCCGAGATCACCGCCGTGGGCAGCGAGAGACGGCTCGAGCGCGAACTGACCTTCGCACGCGTGGTCTCGCAGGAACTTCCCGCTGCCTACCGCACGGCCGCGATCCTCCTGCGAGACGCGGCGGAGGCCGAGGACGCGACGCAGGACGCCCTGATACCGCCGAGCGCGAGGCGCTGTGGGAAGCGTTCGCCGCACTCACCGTGGACCAGCGCATCGTCGTCGCCTTGCGGTACTACCTCGACCTGCCGATCGAGGCGATCGCCGAGCGGACGGGCGTGCCG
>JBKQRF010000161.1:0-39481 GCA_052144055.1 Candidatus Limnocylindrales bacterium | reverse complement strand
TGACCGGCACGCTCGTTCGGCGCGACGGGTCCTGGCGTTTCCTACTGCTCCACGGCTCCGAGGAGGCGTCAAACGCCTAGCAAACCCTCCAGGGCATTCGGCCACAGGCCCTAAGAGGGCGAACCGCCTCCCGCGCCTCTCCGCCAATGCGTTGACATGACCACCGCGGCGGCGACCGGACCTGTGGCCCCTGTCGAGTCCGTACGCGCCGGCCCTCTCAGGGAAACCCCCTTTTCTGGCCCGACCTCGTCGCCCCGCACCTGGACCGCCACGCGTGTTGAATGTGTCGACATTCGTGCGGGGCCGGTGCCGCCATGCCGCTCTGTCGGAGCCTCGGCGGAGGATTGGAAGGCGACGGCTCCGGGCCGCGAGCCGCGCCCGCGCCTACAGCGAGACCGTGCCCATCGCCGGTTGCAGGATCAGAGCGCGCCGCCGCCCATTCGCCCACCGACTCCGCCACGGCATCCCCGTGGCGTCTCCGGGCTACAACTCGAACCCGAACTGCCCGACCAGTGGCACGAATACACACGGGTCGTATCGGCGCTCGTCCACCCTGTCCCCGAGTCGCGTGACGACGTACAGCGTCTGCAGATCGCGCGGCCCGATCGGGATGACGAGCCGGCCGAGGTCGGCAAGTTGTGCCACGAGGGGTTCCGGCACGCGGGGAGCCGCTGCGGCAACGACGATCCCGTCGTAGGGCGCGCCGGACGACCAGCCTTCGCTGCCGTCCCCGACCACGCAGTGCACCCGGCCGGCAAGTCCGACCCGCACCAGGCGTTCCACTGCGGCCTCGGACAGGGCGGCGTCACGCTCGATCGAGACGACGTCGATCCCCAGGGCGGCGAGGATGGCGGCCTGGTAGCCGGAGCCGGTGCCTACGTCCAAGGCGTGGGGCACGGCGAGCGTGCCGTCGGGCGTGGCCTCGGCTGGCGGCTGCCTGAGTCCGAGCAGCTCCGTCATGCGGGCCACGATGTATGGCTGCGAGATCGTCTGCCCGTGCCCGATGCCCAGCGCCGAGTCGTCGTATGCGCGCGCCACCAACTCGGGCGGAACGAACAGCTCACGTCGGATCTGGGCGAACGCGGCAAGCACGTCCGGATCGTGGATGCCGGCCGCCTCGAGCCCCCGCACCAGTGCCAGCCGCCGCGAAAGGAACGGATCGGGTCCGGAGCTCTGCATGGCCCTCCCCGACCTGTCCGTCTCGGGTCAGTCCGGCCCAGTCAGCTCGGCGTAGGCGTCGGGGTGGCGGGCGACGCCGCCGGGCTGGCTGTCACTCCGGAACTCGTCGCCGGGCTGGCGGTCGCGCCTCCCGATGCTGCTGGGCTGGCCGCTCCGCTCGAGCTCGGGGCGGAACTCGCCACAGGGCTGGCTGCGGCGCCGGACGCGGCCGCCGTGGCCGCCGACATCGTGACCGCCGGGGCGACGGAGTGCAGCGGCACGGATGTCGACTTGGGGCCGAGGATGCCGCCGTGGCTAAGCAGCCCGGCGTATAGGAACACCACGATGAAGGCGCCGACCACGATGGCCACCCAGATGCGGGAAACGGGGTCGTCCACGTATGTGAGCGGCTCGCCGGCCCCGGCAGCTTCCGCCGATCCACTCGGCGCGGTCGACGCTGCTTGGGCGCTGGCACGTCCTCGCGTGTCCCCGGCGCGTCGTGTTGCGGGCGTCGACGGCTGGCCTGCGTGGGCTGGCGGCACTGCCCTGCCCCCGGGTCGGCCCCCGTCGTCGGCGGAAGGCGCTGTGGCCTCCGCTCCCGCGTCGTCCGCTTCGGCGGCAGCCCGGCCGCTGTCTAGCTCCTCCAGCGGCTCGGGCGGCCCGGAGTTTGGTCGTGGCTCGGTCATGCCGGTGTTGTGCTCCTCATGGTCGCGACGCGCGCCCCGCGACGTAGGCGGCCTTGCGCAATGGCGATACGGACGCGATCGCGGGCAAATCGAACGCGCGCCTCGATACGCGTGTCGGTGGTGATTATCGTCGAGTGGATGGCCATCGCGCACGTCGGTGGCCCCGGCGCCGACGCGGGGGATCCCACGCGCTAGGTGTAGTTACCGAGGACGTTGTTGGCTCTGGTCACAGCTATCTCCTCAGGGATGTTGCGACCGCCGAGTTTCCGGCCCCGCAGTCGAGCTCGCCGCGTCCAGGCTCTGCCCCGGACCGGGCCGGCAGCGCCATTCCCATGCGTGTCGGATGTCAACAACGTGTTCGTGAATCACAGCTAGGACTGGGCGTCACGCATGGCGCACCGCCGGGAGCAGCAGCCCCACCGTCCCGGCCGCCGCCGTCAGCAGCCCAAAGACGATGAACACGGTCGATACTCCAACCGCCTGCGCGAGGACGCCGCTGAGTGCCATGGCGAGCGTGAGAGGGCCGAGCACTAGGCTGGAGCGGAGTCCCACCACGCGGCCCATCAGGTCCTGTGGCGTCCGTTCCGCGAACATTGTCTGGGTCGGGATGATGAACACCATGTTCGCGACGCCGGCAACCGCCACGCACGCGAATGCGACCAGCTCGTTTCCGGTCGTGCCCAGGAGCGCGGTCGAGAGCCCCAAGATGACGTAGCCGGCGATCACAAGAGGACCCTTACGCCAGCGTGCGCCGAACGCCCCAATCGCCACGCCGCCGACCAGGTTCCCGACGCCAATGGCGAGGTCGATGGCCGCGTAGCTCTGCGGGTAAGGGATCACGGTGCCGCGCAGGACGTCCCGTGCGTACACGACCGTCAGGGCGATGACCGCGCCGGTCGCCAGTTGGGCGATGCCGCTGATCACCGTGTTCTGGAACAGTGACGCTTCCGAGCGCAGGAACCGCCAACCGGCCCGGACCTCAGCCAGATACCGCTCCATGGTCCCCGCGACAATCGGCGCGGCCGTGCGCAGCACCGGTGGGATCGCGATCGACAGCAGCAGCGCCGCGCTCGCGAGGTACGAGGCCGAGTCGACCCAGAACGCGAGGGTGAGCGCGCCGCCTAGGAACGCCACAAAGAGTCCCGCCAGCGGGTACCCCACGAGGTCGGCGATCGTCTCCGCGGTGGAGATGGCGCTATTCGCCGGCGTCAGATCGTCCCTCGCCACCATGCGCGGGATGACAGCCGACCGGGCTGGCCGGAAGAAGATGCTGACGGTGGTGACACCGAAGACGACCGGGTACACGAGGAGGAGGCTGCGTGCGGCCACGAGCGGAATCAGTAGGACGAGCCCGGCACGGATGACGTCGCTCGCGACCATCACGCGCTTCTGGTCCCAGCGGTCCACGAATGCGCCGGCAAATGGGCCGAAGACGAGGTTCGGCAGGGTCGCCGCCAGAAACGTGAGGCCGACGTCGAGCGCGGAACCCGTGATCGAGAGGACGAGGACGGCGAGCGCGACCTGGTTGAACCGGTCCCCGAGGAGGCTGATGGTCTGCCCAACCCAGAGCGCTGAGAACCGCGCGTCGAGCGCCAGCCGTACGTACGGGTGCCGGGCGACCCGGGCGCGGAGACCGCCTGGGACGGTAACCAGGGGTGTGGAGACGTAGCCCACCGGGCCGACGACCGCCGACGCAACGGACGCTTGGGCGTCCGACCTCCCCTGTGAGCCCGAGATCCCGGCTGGCTCGTGCAGCAACGGCTCGGGCGAGATCCCCACGCTCGTCCCCGTCCCGCCCAGTAGAACGGGTCTCCGGAGGACGGCGGTCGCCCCCATCCCGGCCCGCGGCGCGAGTTCGGGCCCGTGCAGCGGGCGACGCAATGGCCTGCTGACGTGCGCGACCGTCGCCTCGGAGCCTAACGACGCAGTAATCGTGCCCACCTGACCGGCGGTGCGGGTATTCGTGCTGTCGCTCTCTGCCGCGCGCAGGTCGGTGTCCGCGGGCGCGACGAGCGTCGCGAACACGTACCACGCGAGCCCCACAGCGATGAAGGCATCGCCGATGCTCGCCACGTTCGGCAGGAATGGCACAGGCACCGGGAGCAGGTCGCCGAACGGACCCCCCCGCAGCAGGAACTCGGCGCCCAGCTGCTCCGGCAGCAGGCGGTGGAACGACACGACGAGGTCCTGCGACGACATGCCCACGAGTTGGAGCGCCGGCTGCCAGACCGGCATCCAGCCGCCGTTGAGCACGATCGCGAGCCCGTTCGCGGTGACACCGGCCGCCGCAACCAGCAGGCCAGGCCGGCTGCGGTTCGCCCACAGGGTGGCCGCGACGACCGCAAAAGCGAGCGTGTAGAGCGGCAGCCGGAGCTGCGCTACGGGTTCGAATCCGTACCGGATCGCCGCCTCGGTGCCGTACCTGAGTACGACGGCTCCGAAGAACAGCGCTCCCCAGCGGAATTGGATCCGGGCTAGGTTGTCCAGGCGCCCGCCGACGAGCAAGGCTAAGACGAGGGCGAGGACGACCGCGATGAGCATGATCAGGCGGCCACGGTCGGCCCGGGACGGGGCGCCCGCCCGGCGAGTCGGGCCACGCGGGCCGTCAGGAGGGGCGCCGCGATCCTGCGAGGGGCCTCATCACTGCGCATCAGCCGCCGATTGGTCTCCTGCTTTGCCGCCCGCACGGGTTCGCCCGGCGAGCCGAGCGATGAGCGGCGGAGACGCCGGGTGCGATGACGGCTTGCCCGGGTCGGGCACGCCCGCGAGGCGCGGAGTTCGGGCGAAAGCGTCGAGCACGACCGGGTCGAACTGAATCCCGGCGTACTTGCGGAGTTCGGCGAGCGCCTGTTCGACGGACAAGGGACGCATGCGGTAGGGGCGCTGGGCGGTCATCGCCTCGAACGCGTCGGCGACGTGCAGGATCCGGGCGAGCTTCGGGATGTCCTCTCCGACGAGGTGGTCGGGATAGCCAGAGCCGTTGTACCACTCGTGGTGGTGCAGGATGACCGGTAGCTCCGGCGCCAGCCGGGTGACGGGCTTGATGATCTCGTAACCGTAGACCGGGTGCTGGTTCATTTCGATGCGCTCGTCGCGCGTGAGCTTGTCCGCCTTCAGCAGCACGGCGTCACTGATGCCGATCTTGCCGATGTCGTGCAGGAGCCCGCCCCACTCGAGGGCCTCCAGTTCGGCATCGTTGCAGCGCATCACGCGACCGATCTCGACGGCGATGGTCTGGACGTTCTCCGAGTGCCTGGCCGTGAACGGATCGCGCTTGTCGACGGCGGACGCCAGGGCGTGGATGGTCTGGGTGAACATGTCGCGGAGCTGGACGGTGCCCTGGTAGGCGGCGCGGGTGCTGTAGAGCGGCAGGGCGAACAGCGGCACCGCCCACCACACGTTCCACCACACGACCGCGACCAACCACGCCAGCGGCACCATGCCGAGCAGGCTGCCGGCGGTGAGCCGAATGTCGCCGGAGAGCACCGCACGCGGCGAGACTCCGTGTCGGAGCACGGTCGCCACGGTGGCGAGCGTCGTGTTGCCCACGAAGTAGACCACGCCCGCGAGGGCGACCCCCGCAAGCGACGCCCCGTTGGGAGCGAAGTTCTCGCCACCAACGATCCGGAACACGCTCGCGGCGAGGACAGCCGGGATCACGCTCTCTGCGTGGTTGTACAGGGTGCCGTACCATGGCACGTCCCCCCGCAACTCGCGCCATTCGGTGAGGCCGACACCGGCTACGATCGCGGCTGCCGGGGGGCCGCCAACGGCCGCGGCCGCCAGAATGGGAGCAATGGCGACGCTGACGACGGTCCCTCTGGGCATCCGGACCGGAAACGCCTGGGCGAGCAGCGTAAGCGTCGTCCAATAGGCAATGCCGGCCCATCCGCCGAAGGCTCCCGGCATCTTCGAGAGCGTCACGGCCGCGAGCACAACAATGATGGCCGTCGTGTTGACGGCCATCAGAAGTAGCTTCAGCGGTCTAGACAAGCAGTCAGGCTCTCGTTGGTATCGGCGCTCCGGACTGTGATCAGATCCCAAGAGCGTCTAGACGACTCTAGAACGGCCGAACGCCGGCCCCCCCTCCGATGATGATGGCGAGCAATGTCAATAGGACCATTGCTCGCACCGCTGACTGACGCATCCTCGACGCCTCGCCGATTGCTGTCTGCCGATTCGGACTTGCTCGATCTCTGGCTACCAGCTCTTGTACGTCACGCCTGCCACCTACGCTCGTTTGGCGGCCTTCGTGTCACTGACACGAAAACCGACCGGACGTTGCCGTCGGTCGGTTGCACTACTCGCTCAGCTCCACCCAGAGTGCCCAATTCAGGTGGCGCGTCGGCGCGTCCGAGCGTCTTGACTATTGCCCCCAGTACCTTAGTACCAGGAAGTGAGAGGACTATAGGTGCACGACGAGAGTCGGGTCAATACGTATGATTGCCTACCCGCGCGAGCTGATCTCGCCGCCTGACGGCCGTTGCACGGCCTTTCGCCACGGGCACCGTACAGCCTGATCGGCTCCCGCGCCAAGTGCTCGGCTCTTAGTCGACCTTGATGGTCCGCTCCACCAGGTCGCAGGTTCAGCGAGGGCCAAGCTAGTCGAGCAGCTGATCGCGAGTCGACCAGCTGCTCGCGAGACCGCGTTGCGTCGCGGGGCAAGGCGGCAGCACCTTGGCCCGGGAAGCCCGGCGCTGATCGCACCTGCGTTCGACAGACGCGGCAGCGGGTCGCGGTCTAGTCCGGGGCGAACCCCACGGGCATGCCCGGGGTCGGCGCGCCATTTGGGGCTCCTCGTCTCCCGCGGGCCCGGGCCGACGACCGATGTCGAGGCAAGCCCGCGCGGGTGTCTCAGTCGGACATACTGGCCAAACCGGGGTCCAGTGCCCAGGCGTGGCTTGCGTCTGACCTGCGGCAAGCACCCCCTCAAGCCCAGATCACCCCTCGTACTCAAACTGGATCTTCAGCTGGACGCGGTACTCCTTTATCTCACCGTCCTCCACGAGCGCAGTCGACTCGACAACCTCGATCATGCGGATGTTGCGGACGGTCCTAGCCGCCGTCGCTACCGCCTGGCGCGCTGCGTCGCTCCACGAGCGAGGCGACGTACCCACCATCTCGCGGACGATCAACACTCCCATGCCTTTCAGTCCCCCTGCCGGGCGCCACACTTGATCCCCGGCACGCGTCGCCCGGCCGCATGCCGCCTAATCGAGAATCATGGGAGCCGGCTGCAAGAGCCGGCTCCCGGAGGTCGCTTTGGTGCGCCCCGGACGATCCGGCGGGCGCCGACAGTTAGGCCGAGGTAGCCGCCGCTGCGCGAACCTTGTCGAAGCAGGAGCTGCAGTAGACGGGACGATCGTTGCGTGGGGCGAACGGGACGACCGCCTGCCCTCCGCACATTGCACAGATGGCGGCGTGATACTCGCGCGGTCCCCCGGCCGCTCGAGCGTTGCGGGCTGCCTGCCGACACGTGGGACACCGCTGGGGGTCGTTCTGGAGCCCCTTTGCGGCGAAAAAGGCCTGTTCGCCTGCGGAAAAGGCGAATTCCATCCCGCAGTCACGACAGGTAAGCGTGCGATCTTGGTACACCTGCTGTGCTCGCCCTCCTCCGGGGTACGCGCGGACGCGATGGACCCGGCCACGGCGATCGTCGTGACAGGTGGGGGAGCACACCCGGCATGAGCGACAGCCAGTCGCTCGGAACCGCGCGAATATACGCGTCCTGTCAACCCGCTCGCAACGCGGCCGCCGGCATCGCGCAGCGCGACGCGCGAACTGCAGGGTCGGTCTGGCTGCCTCCCAGGCGACAGCGCAAAGTCCGCGCGAATCCGGGGCGCACTCAGAGAGTATCCGACGGGCGTAGCCGGTCCGCCCCAGGTTCCGCAGCCGCGCCCGTTCAGGCGTAATCCGCCGCGTACCGCTCGGAATCGGCGTACGAGACGAAGCGCGTCTGGCGTTTCTTGAACCAGAGGCGCACCTCGCCGGTGGGGCCATTGCGGTGTTTGGCGAGCTTGAGCGTGACGACCTCGCCGTCCGCATCCGCGTCGTCTCCGCCGCGCTCCCTCTCCTTCCACAGAAACAGCACGAGGTCCGCGTCCTGCTCGATAGAGCCTGACTCGCGCAAGTCCGAGAGCCGGGGCTCTTTCGACTCGCGCATCTCTGGCTGCCGGGACAGCTGGGAGAGCGCCACGACCGGAACCTGCAGCTCGCGGGCGAGCGCCTTGAGTCCGCGCGAGATCTCGGAGACTTCTTGCACGCGGTTTGCGTCGCGGTTCGTGACGCTGGACTGCATCAGCTGGAGATAGTCCACCACGACGAGGTCCAGCCCGGCCTCCGCCTGTAGCCGGCGCGCCTTGGTCCGCAGTTCCATCGTGCTGATGTTGGGAGTGTCGTCGATGTAGACGGGAGCCTCGGCGAGCGCGTTCATGGCGGGCGCGAGGCGCGTGAAGTCCATTTCCTCTAGGAAACCGGTCCTCAGCCGCTGCGAATCGATGTTCGCCACCGAGCTGAGGAGGCGCAGCACGAGCTGCTCCTTGCTCATCTCGAGGCTGAACATGCCGACCGTGCGTCCGTCTCGGACCGCGGCGTGTTCTGCGATGTTCAGCGCCAGGCTTGTCTTCCCGACAGACGGCCGGGAGGCCACGATGACGAGGTCCGAGCGCTGGAGCCCGGTGGTGAGAGCGTCGAGATCGGCGAACCCGGTCCGGATGCCGCTGATCTCACCCTTGTGCTGGTGCAGGTAGTCGAGACGGTCGTACGCGCTGTGAAGGAGTTGCCGCAGCGGGCTGAACCCGTCCTGGACGCGGCGCTGGCTGACCCCGAAGAGCTCGCTCTCCGCCCGATCGATAGCCTCCGACACGTCCGCCGACTCGTCATAGCCGATGCCTGCGATTCGACCGGCAGCCGAGATCAGATTGCGGAGGATGGCCTTCCGCTCCACGATCCGGGCGTAGTACTGCGCGTTGACTGCCGTGGGCGTCAAGTTGATGAGGCTGGTCAGATAAGCAGCCCCGCCGACCGACTCGAGCTGTCCCTTCCGCTCCAGGACCTCAGCGACGGTGACCACATCCACGGGCTCGCGACGCTCGTACAGCTCGATGACTGCGCCGTAAATGTCACCGTGGTGCGACCGGTAGAAATCCTCGGGATGGAGGACGTCCGCGACTTCGATGACGGCGTCTCGGTCGATAAGGAGCGCACCCAGGACCGACTGCTCGGCCTCGATGGATTGCGGCGGTAGGCGATCGATGGACACTGCGGCTCCGAGCGATGGCGGGTTGCGCGCCCGCAATGGCGATGCTCTCGCATTGCGGTCGGCGTCGGGAAGTGGCTTGCCCACAACCTCGGCGCCGGTCCGCGTCCCGTGGTTGAAAACGAGACTGTCGGGGTGGACAGGCTGTGCCCGGTGGTGGACAACCGGCGAACAGGCCGCTCAGTCGAGCCGGCGGATCACGCCAATAAGCTTTCCTTGGATCCTGACGTCGTCGTAGAACTGCGGGGCGTACCGGTCATTGGCGGGCTGCAGCCGGACGCGCCCGGACTCTTGGAAGAACTGTTTCAGCGTGACGGCGTTCTCTTCGACCTGCGCGACCACGATGTCTCCATTGCGCGCAGTCTGCTGTGGCCGGATGACGACGAAGTCGCCGTCTTGGATGTGCGCCTCGATCATGCTGTCCCCGCGGACGCGTAGCACGTATGCGTCTCCGCTGGGCGCCAGCATGTCCGGCACGGCGATGCTCTCGCCAGCGTCCTGATATGCCTCGATGGGGCCGCCTGCCGCGATCTCGCCGACCACCGGGAGGTAGTAGGTGCTCGGGCTAGGGATCTGTGGGACGAGCTCCGACGCCAGCCCGACCTCGAGCGCCGCACGTGGCGTGAGGCGCAGCGCTCGCGATTGAGTGGCGCCGCGTTCTAGGTATCCCTCGCGTTCGAGGGTTTCAAGGTGGTGGTGGACGGCCGACGTGGAAGCCAGGTCAACGGCACGCGCGATCTCGCGGACGGACGGCGGGTAGCCGCGGACGCGCAGTGTCGCGGCGATGTAGTCGATGATCCGCTGCTTGCGGAGTGCATCGTGCTTGGTCACCGGGACTCCTTTCCATCGGAAGCGTACAGAACAGGTGTTCGATTGTCAAGGGCTCGGCCACGGTCCGTGGAGGGCGTGTGGCCGAGGGGCGGGTCACGCGCCGCGTTCCGCCGCTATACTGCTCGTCCCGATGCCCCGATCCAGACGCCGCCGCTCGACCCTCGTGCGGACCATCAATTACCTTGCCTTCCTGCCGCTAGCGTCGCGGGCGCCCTCCTACGGGCGACTCGTGCTCGCCTTACTCAGGGACGAGCGCGTTCCCATAGCGCGAAAAGCGATCCTGGGCGTCGCGGCCGGATACGTGGCGTCGCCCTTGGAACTCATTCCGGAGTCGATCCCGATCATCGGCGCGATCGATGACGTCGTGGTCCTTGTGCTCGCTGTCGAGGTGTTCTTGGACGGCGTGCCCGCCGGGATCCTCGACGAGACGCTGGCCGACCTCGACATCGACCGCGCGGCGTTCGAGCACGATCGCGCACAGGTGCGGCGCATCATTCCCCGCACAATCCGCCGCTTGGCGACACGCCTCCCGGGCGTATTTCGCGCGGCGCGAACCGCTGCAAGGCATGCCGGGATGGACCGTCGTGTCCGTGCCTGGCTCAGCATGGAGGACGCGTGAAGGTCATCCTGACGGCCGACGTCGAGAAGATTGGCAAGAGTGGAGAGCTCAGGGACGTCGCCGAGGGGTTCGCCCGGAACTACCTGATCCCGAAGAAGCTCGCCGTGCCCGCCGCCGGTGGCGCGTACCGCGCGTGGCAGCATGACATCGCGAGCCGCGAGGAGAAGCGGCGCCGCGAGCGGGAAGAGGCGGAAGTCGCCGCCAACCGGATCAACAGCACGACGCTGACGATGGGCGTAAAGGTCGGCGAGGGCGGCAAGCTCTACGGGTCGATCACGGCCAAGGAGATCGCGGACGCGCTGGGCCGGCGGGGGATCATGGTCGACCGCCACAAGATCGAGCTCGACGAGCCGCTCAAGGCACTGGGCACCTACAAGGTCGCCGTCAAGGTGTTCTCGGGTATGACGCCCGAGGTCACGGTGGTCGTCGAACCGAAGGGCTGACGCTTGCCCGCGCAGCCCGCGGGCTTAGAACGCGACGAACCCCGTGGAGATCGCCCAGACCGCGTAGGCGTTGATCGCGATCGATGCGACGGTCGCGGCGATGGCCAAGCGGCTCATGCCGCGTTCGAAGAGGGTCGCGAGGACCACGAACAGCAGCGGCTGGAAATCCAGCGCGTAGCCGTAGCCGAACTGCGTGAACCCGATGTTGCCGTGCGTGATGTTGGGAACAAGAGTGAGCCCGATACCGACCGCCGCCCACGCGGTGCGCGGATGACGCAGTCGCGCACGCGCCAGCCAGACGAAGAGCGGCGTGGTCAGGAAGAGCAACAGGCCCCACCATGAGGGCTGGAGCCAGGGTGGGTGGTCGACGAAGTTCCAGCTGCGCACGAAGATCGCATACAGTTCGCGCGGGATGTAGGCGATCGACAGGATCCCCTGCGTGTAGTAGGGCTCCTTGAGCACGCCCGGGATGCTCGTGTACCCGAGATCGAGCGGCGTACCCCAGCGGGCGACGTTGTAGGCAGCGTAGAGCGCCCACGGGACGGCTACGCCGATACCGAAGCGCAGAGTGGTCTGCAGTGCCGATGTCCACGCGGCGTGTGGCAGGCGGGGCGGCCACCCCAGGCCGAGCAACATCGCGAGGTAGCACGGGGCGCCCAGTCCGACCGGCAGCCTCGCGAGCGTCGCGCAGCCCAGCAGCAGCCCGCAGAGCAGGGGCCAGCGCCGATCAAGCGCGAGGATCAGGGCCGCCATCGCGAACAGGATCGCCACGCTGTGGCTCAGGTACCAGGCCGTGCCCGTCTCCGCGATGTACCACAGGTCGGTGCCGAACCCGAATGTGGCGGTCAGCAGCGCACGCGTCAGCGGCGGCAGTGAGAAGCGGCCGAGGAGGGCCCAGGCGAGCCCCACGGCCATCCCCGCGCAGAGGCAGCTTCCGATCTGCTATGGGAATGCGACGCCAAACACCGCCACGAACGGCATGAGGATCACGGCCGGCATCGGGGGGTAGGCCACGTAGTACACGCCGTGGTGCGGGATGAGCTCGCTCAGCCAGCTCGGATGGTCGGTCAGGTAGACATGCCCCTGCAGGAATGCGGCGGCCAAGCGGACGAAGTAGTCCAGCGCCGTGGCGTTGCGCGACGCCGTGAACACGTAGACGAGCGTCGCCGCGACGGCCACCAGCGCGCTCGACGATGCGCCAGATGCCCGGGCTCGGCGCAAGCCGGGCCCCGCCCACGACGCATCGAGGCGCGCTGCGATCTCAGCCGGCGTGGGAAACGGCCGCAGGACGTCTCGGTCGGGCGTCGGACTCACATCGACCGGACGATACACTCGGGGCGTCATGTCGCAACAGGTGCGAACGCCGGTGTCGGATCGGGCAGGGGCGGTGGCAGCCGTGGGCCGAGCCGAGTTCCAGTGACATGCGATCCCAGGCCATGCACCCGGCCGTGGCTGCGCGCCGTCCTGCAATCCTGCACGTTGACCTCGACGCGTTCTTTGCGGCCGTGGAGCAGCGCGACCAGCCCGAGCTGCGTGGGCGCCCGGTCGTCGTGGGTGGTGCCGGCGGCTCCGAGGGTCGAGGCGTCGTGAGCGCCGCGTCGTATGAGGCGCGCCGTTTCGGGGTCCACTCGGCCATGCCGCTTCGCACCGCCGCAGCGTTGTGCCCTGACGCCGTGTTCCTTCCTGTGAGTGGCCGCAAATACGCGACTGCGAGTCGCGACGTGATGACGATCCTCGGCCGGTTCACTCCGCAGGTGGAGCAGGTCTCTATCGACGAAGCCTTTCTCGACGTCAGCGGCTCGGAAGCGCTGTTCGGGTCGCCTGAGGCGATCGCCCGGGCGATCAAGACCGCCATCCGGTCGGAGGTCGGGCTGACCGCATCGGTCGGCGTCGCCTGCAGCAAGCTTGTGGCGAAGATCGCCTCGGACCTCCGGAAGCCGGATGGACTCGTGGTTGTCCCCCCGGGCGCGGAGGCGGCGTTCCTTGCGCCACTTCCGATTGGCCGACTCTGGGGCGTCGGTGAGAAGACGCGCCGTGCGCTGGCGGACTTCGGGGTCCGGACGATCGGGGACCTCGCGGCGATGCCTCCGGATGCCCTGCGGCGTCGCTTCGGTGAGCACGGCGCCGAGCTGGCTAAGCGGGCGCGCGGCATCGATGCCTCGCCGGTGGAGCGGCCGCAGGATGCCAGGTCTGTGAGCCACGAACACACGTTCGACGTGGACACGGGCGACCGCGACGTGATCGAGCGCACGCTGCTCGGCCTCTCCGAAGGCGTGGCCACCCGGCTGCGGGCGGCAAACCTGCGGGCGGGTACCGTTGTGGTGAAGGTGCGCGACAACGAGTTCGCGACGCACACGCGTCAGCGATCGCTGCCCGAACCCATTGACTTGGCGGACCCGATCTGGCGGACGTCGGTGGAGCTGGCGAGGCCGTTGGTGCGAGGGATCCGAGTGCGCCTGCTCGGCGTCGCGGCACGCAACCTGGCCGAGCCGTCCCAGCTGGCGCTGTTCGCCGTGGCAGAGGAGAACCGGCGGCGGAGAACAGTCGAGGCGGTGGATGCGATCCGGCGACGGTTCGGTCCCCGCGCCGTCACACGCGCCCGCCTGCTCGACACGGCCGTCCCTGAGCCGTTCGAGCGCGACCCCGATCGGAAGCCGGGGGCGAGAGGAGCGCCCGCCGGCGACGAATGATCCGCGGAGCTGGACGGCGACTTCCTCGGCCGGCCGACTTCCCACTTGACATCGTACGTCCGTTCTGTTTCGATGACTGAGCAACAGAACAGATGTTCTCTCGTCGCCGATGTGCCCACGCGAACGGAGAGACGGATCCGCCCCGAAAGGAGCCGACCGATGTCCATAATCTGCGTCTCCCCGTTGGAGGTCGACGTCCGCTGCAACTGGTTCGATGGGCGGCCGCGTGCCATTCGGTTCGGTCGCGACGAATTGCCGGTGCTGGCCGTTACGCGCGTGCGCCGGGAATCCGCGGCCTACCGGCCCGCAGTCGGGCCTCGCACATGCTTCGAGGTCCTGACACGGACAGGCCGCTACGCGCTCGTTTACCGGCACCGGGACCGGCGCTGGCTCGTCGAGGGGGGTGGAGCCGGTCGGGTCTGCGATCTCCATGGTCGGGAGAACGCACGAGGGGTTCGCCCACGCGGCGTGATGCGACGCTCCGCGTGACGCAGGCGCGCCCGAAGGGCCGCGCAGCGGCAGGGCTCTGGCCCTTGGCGCGCCGCGCGCGGGCCGTGTGGGTGCGACAATCGCGCGGATGACTGCCGAACCGTTTGCCGGCCTCACGATCCGCGAATTCTTGGACCGCCTCTCGTCGCCTGAGCCGGTGCCCGGAGGTGGCTCGGCCTCCGCGGTCGCCGCGAGTTTCGCAGCCGGCCTCATCGGCATGGTCGCGCGCCTCTCGCTGGACCGGCCGAAGTACGCAGCCTACGAGTCCACGCATCGGCGCGTGCTGGCGTTCGCCGAGCATGCCGCGTCACGGTTCCTCGAGCTTGCAGATCGGGACGCCGACGCATATGCGGCGCTGGCGGCTGCACTGAAGCTGCCGCGGGACACAGACAAGCAGAGGGCGGTGCGCGCCGAAGCGATCCGCGGCGCCGCCCGGCGCGCTGCGGAGGTTCCTCTCGAGGTGGTTCGACAGTGCGTCGACCTCGAGGTGGAGGTCGAGGCGATGGCCGGTCGCAGCAACCTCAACGCGTCGAGCGACGTCAAGGTCGCGGCGCTCCTCGCGGAGGCAGCGGGACGCGGGGCCGCCGCCAACGTGCTCGTGAACCTGCCCGCGGCCGTGGATGAGACGTTCGCCGGGGATGCCGCAGACGAGGTGACGCGGCTGCTCTCCTCGCTCGAAGGCCTCGCGGCGCGCGCGCGCGTACGGGGTGGTGCCGGCCATCTCCGCGACCCCGAGTCGGTGTAGCTCCGGGAGCGCCTCAGAGCCAGGCTGTTTCTGCGGTGCCGTCGCAAGACGCTGGGGCGAAGGTCACCGGGCCGAACGAAGAGGGGGCTGCATGCACGAACAAGCTGGCGCGCCGCGAGTGAATTGCCACACGACGTGCATCCTCGCCGGTGGGCCGATTGCGGTCGAGATCCGGGCGCGCGTGCGCGCGGACGTCCTAGCCTTCCGGCGGCGGCACGGATCCCTGCCCACGCTGGCCGTACTGCATGTGGGTCGGGGCGCCGAGTTCGCCGTCTACGCTCGGCAGATCGTGCGTACGTGCGAACGGGTCGGCATCGTTGCCCGCGAGGAACGGCTCGCTGGCCGCGCGTCAGCGGCCGGCCTGCGCGAGCGGCTCCGGGAGCTCTCGAGCGACCCGGGTGTGACGGGCGTAATCCTCCAATTGCCGCTTCCCCGCCGCATCTCCCTCAGGGCCGTCGTGGGGGCACTCGACCCCGCAAAGGACGTGGATGGCATCACGCCGCTGAACGCCGGCCTTCTGGCCATGGGGTACCCGGCGTTTGCTCCGGCCACCGCGCAGGCCGCCGCCGAGATCCTCGACCGGTCGGGGCGCAGCCTGGAGGGGCTTCACGCCGTGGTTATCGGGCGGAGCAACGTCGTCGGTCGCCCGGTCGCCCAACTCCTGCTGCGGCGGCACTGCACGGTCACGATCTGCCACACGCGGACGCGCGACCTTGGCAGCCACACGCGGCAGGCCGACGTGCTGGTCGTGGCGGCCGGCTCACCAGGGCTTGTGCGGGGCGACATGCTCAAGCCCGGCGCCACGGTCGTCGACGTAGGGACCACCGTGGTGGACGGGCGGATCGTCGGTGACGTCGACGTGACGAGCGCGGCCGGGGTCGCGGGAGTCATGACCCCGGTGCCGGGTGGGGTCGGGCCGGTCACGAACGCGGTGCTGATGGAGCACGTCATGCTGGCCGCCCGAAACCTCGCGGCCGCGGAGCGAGCGCGGCGCCCGCAGGGGGTATGCACCACGGCGCGCAGCGGGCGCATCGCGCCCGTGTCCCCTGGGACGGGCCCGCGTCGCCGCTGAGGGGATCGCTTGCCGCAACCGGGCCCGGTTGCGGCCTGTCAGCCCCCCGGAAGCAAGCCGGGATCGATCAGCTGACCGACTGTCACGGGGTTCGGCACCAGGTGTTCGGGCAACGACGATATAAAGGTCAGCGACGCTTGCCAGGCAGCCCGATCGATCGCCCCGAGCCCGTGGACGTCTGTATAGGGGCTGCCCCACGTCGCGATCGTTGCCTTGAGGATTGACATCTGCAGCAGCGACTGCTGCGATGCGAGCTCAGGGACCTGCTTGGTGGCCGCGTCGAAGCCCCGCTGCGGATCGGCCGCGATTTCCGCCATCGCGTGCAGCGTGGCTGAGATGAAGGCGCGCAGTGCCGCGCCCTTTGAAGCAATCGTGGCCGCGCTAGAAATCAGACCCGGGCCGGGCAGGGGGTGGGTCTGGTCGACGTGCAGCTCCGTGACGGCCTGGCCCTGTGACTGGAGCTGCAATGGCTCGTTGTTGGTGTAGCCCGTCGCAGCGTCAACGGCGCCGCGCGCCACCGCTGTCGCTTGGCTGTAGTCGGGATACTCGACCACCTGGACGTCGGTGGTGGAGAGACCGGCCGAAGAGAGCAGGGCCTCCAGCATGATCCACGAGCTGCCGCACTTGCAGGGCGTCCCGATGCGCTTGCCCTTGAGGTCGGCTGCTGTGGTGATGCCGGAGCTCGCCTTGGCAAAGACGATGTTGGGGAACGTCCCATATATGGTGGCGACGTAGCGGATGGGGATCCCCTGGCTGACGGCGGGGATCACGCTCGTGCCGTCGGAGATCCCGGCGTCGAGTGCGCCCTGCCCGACCAGCACGACGAGGTCCGGATCGACCTTGTTCTCGAACGTCACGTCGAGCCCCGCATCGCGATAGTAGCCGGCCCGCTGGGCGAGGTAGAACTGCGCAAACTGGATGCTCGGGATGTAACCGAGCCCGATGGTCAGGTGGGTCAACGCGCCCGATCCGCCCGAGGGTGTGCCCAAACCCGCCGGGGACGGCACGGCCTTCGACGTGGACGCGGTCGACGACGCAACCAGGCCTGATGCGGACCCGGCTGGCGAGCCGCACGCGATAAGAAGCAGCGCGATGGTCATCGGCAACGCCAACGCGCGCCCGAGTCCGGCTCGACCATGACTGCCGGACCTCGACGCTAGCATGGTGACCTCCCCCGACTGGTGCGTCATCCGCGCGCGCCCACGACTCTGCGCTCTACGAGCACGACAACGAGGTAGAGGACGACGCCCAGCAGGGCGATCGTCAGGAGTGTGGCGAAGAGGAGGGGGATGTCGAACAGGCTGCCCCGTGCCAGGTTGAGTAGGACACCCAGGCCGAGATCACCGCCTGCCCACTCGCCGATGATCGCTCCCACTACGGCAAGCGTGACCCCGACGCGCATGCCACCCATGATCCCCGGCAGTGCCGCGGGCAGCTCGAGCGACCAGAGCAGCTGCCAGCGCGTGGCGCGGAACGCATGGGCCATCTCGATCAGCCTCCGGTCCACGTTGCGCAGCCCCACCATGGTGGCAACCGCCACCGGGAAGAAGACAATCAGGGCGCAGATCACGACCTTGCTCAGCAACCCGGTGCCGAACCACAGGGCCAGCAGCGGGGCGAGGGCGAGAATCGGGGTGGCCTGTGCGGCCACTAGGTAGGGCGAGAGCACTCGCTCGATCAGGCCTGACCGGGCCAGTGCGTACCCTGCGACGAGCGCGAGGCTCGCGCCGACGCCGAACCCCAGGATGACCTCGATGAGGGTCTGCAGGGCATGAGGTTCCATCGTGCCGTCCGCCCACGCCGACACGAAGCGTCCAGCCACCACCTCGGGCGCGGGGAGGATGAACACCGGGTAATGTCCGGCCACCACGAACACCTTCCAGGCGACCATGAACAGCGTCCCCGCGGCAGCCACGTCGATTGCACGGCGCCAGCGCCACCGCGCCAGCCCGCGGGCGCCCACTCGAGCGGCCCCGGCGTGAGGCACAGGCGGCGCCACGAAGGTCGCGCCGGGGCCCGGCTCGGTTCCATGGCCCGGCCCCGCCCCGCGGCCTGGCTCGACCGTCATCGCCGGTCTCCCTGTCCGAATGGGTCGAACCAGGCCGGGACGCCCAGCTGTTCGATGGGTACCTCTCGCGACCGCTGCCGGCGGCCCAGCTCGGCGGTTAGCTCGGCCGGGGTCGGGTCGTCGGTAGCGCCCGCCAGGTGGCGCCGGATGGTGGATGCCGTGCGACCCAGCGCCAGCGTGTCGACGTTTGCGTCCCGCTCGCTTCGATCGAGCGTAACAGAGATATCGGCGACCACTCGCCCCGGCCTCGGGGATAGCACCACGACCCGATCGGCAAGATACACGGCCTCTGAGATCGAGTGCGTGACGAGCAGGATGGTGGTTGCCGTGCGCTCCCAGAGGTTGAGGAGCTCCGTGTTGAAGCGCTCGCGGGTCAGCGCATCCAAGGCGCTGAACGGCTCGTCCAGGAGCAGCACCGACGGCCCAAGAGCCAGTGCCCGTGCGATGGAGACGCGCTGGCGCATCCCGCCCGACAAAGCATGCGGCCGCGCCCCTGCGAACTCGCGCAGCCCGACCAGGCCGAGCAGGTCGCGCACCTGCTCCTCCCGACGGCCCCGCGCCCAGCCGGCAAGCTCAAGCGGGTACTCGACGTTGCCCGCGGCGTCGCGCCATGGCAGCAGCCGTGGCTCCTGGAATACGAAACCGATCCGCGGGTCGGGACCGGTCACGGGCGTCCCGTCGAGCTCGACCGCGCCCCGGTCGGCTGGCAGGAGCCCGGATACCAGGCGCAGCAGCGTGCTCTTGCCGCACCCGTTCGGCCCGATGATCGCGACGATCTGTCGCGCCGGCACGTCGAACGTAACGGCGTCGAGCACTGGAAGGCGACCGTCGGCCGTGGCGAACGACCGGGATACGCTGCGGATCGCGATGCTGGTCAGGGTCCCTGCCCTCCGCGCTGCGGCCTCGCGTTCGGGGACCGGTGGAAGGGGCACGGGCGTCGCGGCGTGTGAGCGCCGACCGCACGCGTCTCACTTCTCCCATCCGGACTCTGACCGTCGGCTCCCTGCCGGGGATCCACCGTCGCTTCGCTCGCGCGTCGTCAACGGGTCGTGGGCTGGCGGACCTCGACGGCCTGCCGACCACCGGTCGGGACTTCCACCCAACCCCGAAGTGAAAGCGTGTTCGTAACTGCCCCGGTAGCATACCGCAGGCGGCCATGACCCGTCCGGGATACAGTCCGCTCCATGCTCACGCTCGTTCTCACGCGCCATGGCTCGACGCTGCGTTCAGACCCGGAACAGCACCTGGGTCAGCTCCTGGACCTGCCACTTTCCGACCTGGGGCGCTCGGCGGCGATTGCGCTCGGCGGTCGGCTCGCAGGCCTCCGGTTCGACCGTCTCGTGACCAGTCCGTTGCGGCGGTCGCGCGAGACAGCCGCGCTGGTCGTCCCGGGCGCCGACGTGGAGCGTGACCCAAGGCTGATCGAGATGGACTACGGCCGATGGGAAGGGCTCACGTACGGTGAAATCGAGGCGGGCGACGCCGAGGCGCGCCGGCGGTGGGAGGCGGATCCGGCCCAGCTGCACTGCCCGGGTGGGGAGTCGGGCGACGAGGTTGCGGCGCGGGTCACGGCGTTCCTCGACGACCTGCTGGCGTGGTCGGCGGCTGCCCCCGCACCGGTGCCGGAGGATGTCGGCGGGAGGCGCGTGCTCGTTGTCGCGCACTCGTCCACGAACCGCGTCCTCCTTTGCGTCGCGATGGGCGTTGCGCTGCGCGATTACCGGCGACGGTTCGTCCAGGAGCCCGCGAACCTGACCGTGCTTGGCTTCGACCCGGGGCAGGGTCCTGGTGCGCGGCTGCTGGTGGCCAACGACGTGTCGCACCTCCGGGGGATACGCGGAGACACCTGGGGATGACGGCCCGCGCGCGGTTAGGCCACGCGGCCGAAGGGACCCTGCTCCGCAGCAGGTCAGGACGCGCGGCGGAGGCGGGCGACGAACCCGAGCCGCCACGCGACGAAGAACGCGACGGCGGCGACGCAGGCCACCGCGATCGCGGTGTCGAACGGGCTCAATGCGTGCACGACGTCCACCCAGTTGGCGCCTAGGACCGCGCCTACTAGCACGAGCAGCGCCGTCCACGGCACCGTGCCGAGCGTCGAGTAGAGGATGAACCGCCCCAGCGGCATGCGGGCGACCCCGGCAGGAAAGCTGATGAACGTGCGGACGATCGGCAGCAGCCGGCTGAAGAACGCCGTCTGCGGGCCCCAGCGTTCGAAGAACCGGTCGGCCAAGTCGATCTCGTCCCGCCGGATGAGCAGGTAGCGGCCGTAGCGCAGCAGGAACGGCCGGCCGCCCCACGCGCCGACGGCATACGCCGCGAGCGATCCCACGGTACTTCCGACGACGGCCACTACGACCACGATCCAGAACGACCAGGGGTCGTGCGTGAGCGGCTCGAGCTGGGCCGGATCGGACACGAGGAAGCCGGCGAACGGGAGCAGAAGCTCAGAAGGCAGCGGGACCATCGCCGATTGGATCGCCATGGCCACGCCGACGCCCAGGTATCCGACGGCGCCGTAGAGGTGAGTCAGGAAGGGAATGACGATCTGGTCGATGAAGCCGAACATGCGCGCCGGAGTCTAGCAGTGGAAGCTGGTTCGAAGCAGAGGAGCGGCGCAACCGAGGGTCTTCGAGGCCGAGCGGCGCCGAGCGACGTGGGCGTGCGGACCCATCCGTCGTTGCTTCCGCACGCTTTTCGTCGCTCCCGATACACTCGGCACGTGGCCAGCATCCGGATCGTGGACGTCATCGACCTGTACGCTTTCGCGTTGGTGTCCCCGTGCGCCGACCCCTCGTTCGACCATCGCACGTGCGATTACTGGGAGGACGCCGTGGTCGGGAGCAAGGCAAGCCGCGAGTCTTGGCTGCGCCCGCGCGTCGCGCCAGCGGGTCCCACGTCGGCCGCGCACGGCAACACCGCCCTGGATTCCCGGCGTGCTCCCAATCCGTTCCTGGAGGAGGCATCGCGGAACACGCTAGCCTTCAACCCGTTCGCGTCCGGATCGTCGACGGGCGGGCGCGTCGAGGCATTCACCGCCGAGCCCGCCGAAGAGAGCTCAGCCCCGTTTGGCCAACAGGATGGCGAGCCCGACCTGTTCGCCCCAATCGTCGACAACCCTTTTGCACCCCCGCGCCGCCGGATCGAACGGACTGACCCGGGTGCGCCCCGCAAGCTGGGGCTGCTCGGCCGCGGCCTTGGCCTCTTCGGCAGCTACGCCCGGGTTCTGCTCTTGGAGGGACGGGCGGTGGCGTATTGCCAGTTCGGGCCGCTCTCCGCCTACCCGAGGGCGCTGCAGCTTCGCGACCTATATCCGCAGTTACCGAGCTCGCCGCTCCCCGCGGTCATCACGTGCATCGCGACCACCTCCGGCGCGCGGCGCCAGGGGCACGCGGTCGAGCTCGTTGACGACGTGTGTCGCGAGCTGGCGCGGCGTGGATTCGCGGCCGTAGAGACGTACCCAGAGGCACGGACGGTTCCGGATACAACGAGTACGGCCGTCCCGGCGTTCTGGGAGCGTGCGGGGTTCACGATGGTCGTGCCCGACGAACGGTACCCGGCGATGCGGCGTGAGCTCTGAGTCGCGGCCAGGGCTCTAGGTCGCTGCTCGGATCGCGGGAGGACTCTCGGCCGGTTCTCGACCGATCCCGAGTCGAACAGCTGCCGGGCGTCAACGCTCCCGTGGACGGCCCGGGCTCCTTCCGGTGCGCGCCCGTCGCTGATTCCACCCGAGACCTGTGACGCTACACTGACGACGCGGAACCGGAGCACGTGCCATCGTCGGGCCCGGCACGCACGGGGCAGCAACTGCGCGCGGGCAGGCGTGGGGGCACCGCGGCGACAGCACCCGAGGCACCAGCCCTCGAACGGGAGGAGAGCGTGGCGAGGCTCGTCGAGTGCGTCCCGAATTTCAGTGAGGGACGCCGCCAGGACGTAGTGGACGAACTGGCCGACACGGTCGCGTCCGTGCGCGGCGTCTCGCTCCTCGACCGCACCCAGGACCCCGACCACAACCGGTGTGTGCTCACGTTCGCCGGCGAGCTCGGGCCCGTCAGCGACTCCATGGAAGCTGCCGTCGCGCTCGCCCTCGAGCGGATCAACATGGAGCATCACACCGGCCAACACCCCCGCCTCGGCGCTGTCGATGTCGTGCCCTTCGTGCCGCTGGGCGAGACCACCATGGACGAAGCGGTTGCGCTGGCCTGGTCGTTCGGTCGGCGAATCGCCGACCGCTTCGGGCTGCCCGTCTTCTACTACGCCCGCGCGGCCGTCCGCCCGGAGTACGAGGTGCTGGCGGACATCCGACGCCCCGAGTACGAAGGCATGAAGGACCTGATCGGCACCCCGGGCCACGAGCCGGACGCTGGCCCCGCCCGCATGCACCCGACCGGTGGTGCCACGGTTGTCGGCGCCCGGCCCTTCCTCATCGCCTACAACATCAACCTCGAGACGCCAGACGTGGGCCTTGCCAAACGGATCGCGTCACAGATCCGCGAGCGCGGCGGCGGGCTGCGGCGCGTCCAGGCCAAAGGCTTCTACCTCGGGGACCTCGACTGCGCGCAGGTGTCCATGAACCTGCTCGACTTCACCGTCACGCCCTTGTGGCGCGTGTGGGAGGAAGTCGTTCGCCTTGCCGGCGCCGACGGAGTGTCCGTGCGCGAGTCCGAGCTGATCGGCCTGATGCCGCTGCGCGCTTTCGCCGACGTGGCCGATCACGTCGGTGCGCCCGCCACCGTGCCCTGGGAGGAGCGGCTGCGGATCGCGGCCGACTGGCTACGGCTGCGCGACTTCGATCCGACAATGGCGCTCGAGCTGCGGATGGCGGCCGCCGAGAAACGGGCGGATGACGCCAGCCTGGGTGCCGGCCGTCTGTGACGTGCCGTAGACGGTCTTTCCTGCCGCCTGGCCGATGACCCCCGTTGCTCGACCTGGCCTGCTTGTGGAGGGGGCGCGCGAGATCGTCACGCTGGCCGGTGGTCTCCGACGCGGCACTGCCCAGGGGCAGGTCGCGACCATGTCCGCTGTGGACGGGGGGCTAGCAGTGGCCTGCTGGGAAGGGCGGATCGTGCTGGCCGGCAGGCGCGACGAGGTCTTGCGGCGTCTGGCCGCTGAGGGCCTCGACCCAGGCGACGGAGCGCGCTTCGCGCGCCTCGACGTCGCCGGTGGAACCGTCACCCCCGGGCTCATCGACCCGCACACGCACCTAGTCTTCGCCGGTAGCCGCGAGAGCGAAATCGAGCTGCGTCGGCGCGGCGCGACGTACCTCGAGATCCTGGCCGCGGGCGGCGGGATCCTGTCCACCGTGGCCGCCACACGGCGCGCGAGCGTCGACGAGCTGGTCACGCAGGGCCGTCGCTGGCTCCTCGAGATGTTGCGGCACGGCGCCACTACGGTCGAGGCCAAGTCCGGCTACGGGCTGGAGCGCGCTGCCGAGCTGCGGCAGCTCGAGGCGATCGGCCTGTTGGACGCTGAGGGTCCGGTCGAGCTGGTGCCCACGTTCCTAGGCGCGCATGCTGTCGCACCCGAATTCCGCGGCCGCCCGAACGCCACTGACGCGTACGTGAGGGACGTGATCGAAGTGCAGCTGCCCGCGGTCGCCGCGCAGAGAATCGCCCGTTTCTGCGACGTGTTCTGCGAGCAGGGGGTCTTCACGGTCGACCAATCGCGGCAGGTGCTGCTTGCCGGAGCACGGTTGGGACTCGGCCCCCGCCTGCACGCCGACGAGCTGCGGCCGTCGGGGGGTGCGGAGCTGGCGGCGGAGCTGGGCGCCCTGGCCGCGGACCACCTCGGAGTGCCCTCGGCGGCGGGCATCGATGCTCTGGCTAGGGCGGCGGACGCGGGGACGGCGGTGGTCGCAACACTGCTGCCTGCCACGAGTCTCTTCCTGAAGGGCGAGGAGTACGGCCCGGCACGCGAGCTGATAGACCGCGGCGTGCCGGTCGCGCTGGGCACCGACTTCAATCCTGGCACCTCCCCGGCGCCCAACCTCCACCTGGTCCTGTCGCTCGCGGTGCTGAGGATGGGGCTCACGCCCACGGAGGCGCTTGCGGCCGTGACGGTGAACGCGGCCCACGCGCTGGGGCTCGGCGACTCGCACGGCACGATCGAACCAGGCCGTCAGGCCGACCTCGTCGCCTGGGACGTCCCCGCGCATGGGCAGGTCCCCTATTGGTTAGGAGCCGGCCTGGTGCGGGCCGTGGTGAAGCGGGGTCGCATCGTCGGTATCGATTGACGGCAGTCGGGCATGGCCGCGGGTCTCGCAGGTCGCGCCATGGGACCCGGGCGAGGCCGCGGGCTGTGTTAGGCTCGGGCGCGCGATTCCAGGAGCGCCACCGTTGTTTCCTGCGGCACCGACGAGACGGTGACGACGAGCTTCGGCTGCGGCGTGAGGTCCTTGACCCCCATCTCGTGGAGGAACTTCGCCAGCGCTGCTTCGGAGTCGGCCTCGTTCTCGGCCACGAGGAGTGGAACGACGAGGTTCACCTCGAGCTGGGCAACCACCTCGGCCGCCCTGGCCGCGGACATATGCCCGCCGAGGGGCACGCATGCCACGTCGACCGGGCCGATCTCCTTGAGCTGCTCCTCGGTGAGCAGGTGGCCGAGGTCGCCCAGGTGAATGGCGTGTAGTCCGTCGAGGAGAACCACGAAAGCGGTGTTGAGGCCGCGCTCCGCGCCTCGCAACTCGTCGCGGGCGGTGCGGATGCCCGTCACAAGGACATCGTGGACCTCGTACTCGCCCGGGCCCTCCAAGCGAAACGCCGGCTGGAGGCTAGTCGGTACGCCATCCTCGGTCGAGGACTTCCGGAGGTTGGAACGACCAACGCCGCGGGAGAGCGAGTCCCTGTGGGAGTATGTGACGAGATCGGCCGTCAGCCCGCGTCCCGTCGGCCCCACCACCGACGGGAACGCGTCGGCGACGACGACCCCCTCCTTCCCGCGCAGGCGAACGCAGGCGCTGCCGTACCAAGTGATCTCCATCGACGGGGATTGTCCCAGATAAGGGAACGAGGGCGCCTGCCCAATTGGCGCCCTCGTTCGGAGGGAGGGAGGTAGGAACTGGAAGGGAGGCTTCTCGGTTCCGTTGTTACTACGGTAGCGAGGTCGCGTGAAGGTGAAACCCGCGTGATGGTGAAGAAAGCGCAACCCGGACATCGTAGACGCCGCATCCGAGACGTCATCGACCAGCAGCTCGAGCAGCCAGCGCGCCCGTTGGGGCGCGTCCGTGGTCTAAACGGAACGCGCCGCCCGCGGCTCGATGGGCTGCGACAATGCCGTCCATGAGCGAGCCCAGAGGCACCGTGCCTCCTGCCCCGACCGTCCGAGGCCGCCGTGCAGGACCGGAGTCCACGCAGGGCGGGCGGCGAACTCCGCCATGGCTCAAGCCCGTGGCCATCGTCATGGCGCTCGTGATGGTCGCGGCCGCGGCGGCCGGCTACTCGATCCAGGCCGGCCTTGGGCCGGTTCCCGTCCTGCCCTCCGCCTCCGCCGAGGCACCCGTGACCTCTCCGCTGGCGGGTGCCTCGGTTGCCGTCGCATCGCCGGCCGTCACACCCGCCCCAGCAGCGTCGCCCGACCTGCTGGCGGACGTCGCCGCCGTCGAGGCCCAAGTGCCGCCCCTCCGACAGCTCCAGCCGCTATGGCCGGTGCCAACCCGGATCATCGACGCCGATCAGCTGCGCCGGACACTGGAGCAGGAGATCGACGCGCCGGCCAACGTCGCCGCCATGTCGGCCGAGCAGGGCCTTCTCATCCGTCTCGGCCTCGCCGCACCAGGTCTCGACCTCCAGGCACTGTCGCTGGCAACACTGACATCGCAGGTGCTCGGCCGCGTTCCGTCGCTCGGGAAGATGCTCGGTGCCGGCTGGACGCGCGCCTACCTTGACACGCTGGGAGAGGTGACGTTTCAGGTGTGGCTGGACCAGGCGCTAGAGGCGGACGCAGCCCGGCAGCTCGCGGCCGACTGGACGGGCGATCAGGTCGTCAGCTGGAGCGGGCCGTCCGTCGGCTGGGTCATCGCGTGGCGCTCGACGTGGGTGTCGGTCGATTCCGCGCTGGCGCTAACGTCAGTGGCCGATCGGCCGCTGGCGGTTGCACAGCCCGCAGGCGGATCTCCCGTGCATGTCGAGCGCTTCACGGGCACGACGGTCACCCTGCTGCTCGCGTCCGATCGGGCCACGCTCGATCGCGTCTCGCTCGGGCTGGGCGGCTGAGCAGGGTCAATTGGCCGGTGCGGGGCCCCGCGGAGCGCTTCGGGACGCCCGGCACTACATCGAGTCCGGCGCGGACACCCCCAGCAACGCGAGCGTGTTCGCCAGCGCCAGCCGCGTCGCCGTGACCAGCGCAAGCCGCGCCCCGGACGTCGCCGGATTCGCGGTGTCGATTACTCGGCGATCTCTGTAGAAGCCGTGGAAGGCCGTGGCGAGCTCGGTCGCGTACGCCGTCACGCCGTGTGTCTCGTGCGCCGCCGCCGCGTCCTCGACCACCTCGGGAAGGCGCAGGAGGAGTTTGCCCAGGTCGAGCGCGATCGCATCGTGTCCTAGGGCGCTGTGCAGCGTCACAGCGGGCGCGAGCCCCGCCTGCTCCGCCTTCCGCAGGATGGAGCTGATCCTGGCGTGGGCGTACTGCACGTAGTAGACGGGGTTCTCGGACGACTGCCGCTTGGCGAGCTCGATGTCGAAGTCGATCCCGCTGGTGTGCCCGCGGGCCGCGATGAACCAGCGCGCTGCGTCGACGCCGATCTCCTTGAGCAGCTCGTCGAGGGTGATGAACTCGCCGGCGCGCTTAGACATCGAGACTTCCCGGCCGTCGCGCACGAAACGCACCCACGCGACCAGCAGCATCTCGACGGCAGCCTTGTCAAAGCCCATCGCCTCGGCGGCGTTGCGGACACGTGCCACCGTGCCGTGGTGGTCCGCGCCCCAGATATAAACCAGGTGGTCGAAGCCGCGGTCGAACTTCTGGAGTAGGTAGCCGATGTCCGAGCCGAAGTAGGTGAACTGGCCGTTTGATCGCCGTACGACGCGGTCCTTGTCGTCGCCGAAGGCGGTGGAGCGGAACCAGAGCGCGTCGTCCAGCTCGTACAGCCAGCCGCCCTGGCGCAGGCGTTCGACGGCCCGGTCGACCCAGCCGTCGCTGTAAAGCGAACCCTCGCTGGTCCACACGTCGAACCGGACGCCGAGGTGTGCCAGGCTGACCTCGATGCCCTGCCGCACGCGCTCGGACGCCCACTGGCCCACCACGGCGTCCGCGTCGGCCGCCGCGTCGGCGCCCGCGCTGGCGGCCGCCTCCAGCGCGCGGGCACGGATCTCGTCGGGCAGCTCCCGCGCCAGGTCGTGAACGTACGCGCCACGATACCCGTCATCGGGCACGTCGCGCCCGTCCCGCAGGGCTAGGACCGAAGCGCCGAGCCGTCGCACTTGGGAGCCGAAGTCGTTGAAGTAGTACTCGCGGGTCACGCGTTGGCCGGCGGCCTCGAGGACGCGGCAGAGAAGGTCGCCCACGAAGGCGCCTCGCGCGTTGCCGATGTGGAGGGGGCCGGTGGGGTTCGCCGACACGAACTCGACGTTGATGTGCTGGGGGTGGGCGGCAGCGACGCGGCCGAACGCCGGGCCGGCGGCCCGGGCGGCGTCCACGGCCGACTCAACAGCGGTGGAGGCGAGGCGCATGTTGAGAAAACCGGGGGGCGCGACCTCGACCGATCCGACGAGCGGGCTGGGGTCGTGGGCAAGCTCTTCCGCCAGGGCCTGCGCGATCGCCAGGGGGCTGCGGCGGAGGGGCCTGGCAAGCTTGAGGGCGAGGTTCGAGGCAAAGTCTCCGTGCTCGGGGTTGTCGGGGCGCGCAATCTCGACCTCCGGCGCGAGCGGGCCGTCGTGACCTGCCTTCGTGCCCGGCGAGGCCTGACTGGCAGGGACCGGGGGCAGCGCACCCGACTCGACCGCTCGTGCCCATGCCCGCTCGACTGCCTCCCTCGCGTGAGTGCGGATGGGGCGGTTGAGGTTGATGGACGGGGCGACGGAGTCGCTCACGGTCTTCTCCGCGGTGCAGTGTGGGCCCCGGACGCGCTCGGCGCCTGGTGTGGCGCACATGGTAGGGCAGTGCCACCGGTGTCGGGTCACGACTGGCCCTTCAGGCTTCCGAACGGCCTGAACTGCTCACGGTGCGACGATCGGGCCGGCGCTCCGCGCGCCGGCGTGTCAGCGGGGGACGGTGTGCTCCCGCCGTTCTTGGCGCTCGCTCCGCCCGAACCAGAACCAGTACAGCACTGTCCCGACCGTGTACAACACGATGATCGTCATGAAATTCACCGCATAGCCCGCGTCGAACCCGAGCGCGGCCTGCAGCAGGCTGTACCACGGTCCTGCAATGACCCACCCCAGCGCCCAGAACAGCGAGCTCGCGGCGGAGAACGTGGCCCGCTCCTCAGGCCCAACCCGCTCCATGGCGAAGGCACCGAAGATCGGGTTGCCCGCGTTCATCAGCGAGTTGCGTACCGCCGACGTGATTGCCACGGTCCAGAAGATCGGCGAGAAGCCGAGCACGACGATGAACGGGATGCTCGCCGCCTGGACGATCACGACTGACCCGATCTTCCCCCACCGCCTGGCAAGCGCAGGCTGTATCAACGTCGCGACGAGGGTTCCGAGCCCGGTGAGCGCGAACAACGCGTTCAGCGAGGCCAGCGGAAGGTGGAAACGGCCTTGGATGAACACGTTGAGGAACGGGATCACCTGGCCGGCGCCCAGTGAGATGAGGAAACCGGGCAGCAGGAGCCGCGCGAAGTCGCCGCGGTCGGAGACGTGTATGCCGTCGCGCACGAGCGCGGATAGGCCCTCGGTGCGTCGACTGACAAGTGGGCCCCTTACACCAAGGTGGTCGCAGCCGGGGGCGCCCAACCTGTCCGACTCTCGCAATCCGTCGGGTCCCCCACGCCGTCCCGCTCCACGTGCGCTCATGCTGGCGGCTGGTCGGTCATTGTGAAGCCGCGCAAGCAGCAGGATTGCAAGGATCCCGAGCCCCGCCATCAGCATGATCAACACCCGATAGGCCTGCGGCCCCTGTGGGTCGAACCCTCCCGCAGAGGCCGCCCGCTGCGCGATCAACCCGCCCGCTAGGGCCGCGATCACGTTCGTCCCGTTCGAGATCGCGAACTGCACAGCGAACAGCTCGCTCCTCTCTTCGGCCCGGCTGTGCTCGGCGAGGAACGGCTGCGACACGACCTGCATCGCTCCGCTGCCAGCCGCGAACGCCGCGGCCGCCAGGAGCAGCGCCGGCAGCGCACCAGTTGACAGGAGGCCGCCGAACGCAGCGGTCATCAGCACCGCCCCGGCCAGTAGCACGAGCCGACGCCCGATCCGGTCGGACACGATGCTGGCGGGGAACGCGACCACGAGCGAGGCCGCCGATCCCACGGTCGTGACTAGTCCGATTACTGGGAGATCGACGCCCAGGCTGCGCAGATACAGGTTGAAGTCGATCCACCACAAGCTCACCGCCGAGCCGGAAGCCAGCGTGACGAGGAGGAACAGCCGGGCGTCGCGCTCGAACCCGGTCAGGGAGCGCAGGTAGCGCAGGAGTATGCGGGGATCATGCCGCGTGGTCGGGAGTCGCACGAACGCCGTGGGTCATCTCGATGGCGCAGGAAACCACGCAGGGACGGGCGTCTGCTTGAGCGTGGTCAGCCGGTACGAGCTGGCGCGGGCCGACCTGTAATCAGATGGTGACGCGCAGTCCCGGCTCGGCGAGCAGCGTCTCGCCGGCGAACCGCTCGCGTGCGAGGGCCAGCGCGGCGGCTGGATCGACGTCGTCGAGGATGTGGGTAATGACCAAGCGGCCCGCGCCGGAGGTCGCCGCGACCCATGCGGCGTCCGCAGCGTTCAGATGGTTGGGTCCCTCGATTACCGGCTCGGCGCCGTGCGACGCTTCGACCAGCAGCGTGTCGCCCGGCTTTGCCAGCGCGAGCAGGTCGGCAGCCCGCCCGCAGTCACCGGAATAGACCAGTCCCGGACGAGACAAGTCGGCTGCCTCCGACACGCGGAACGCGAAGCTGGGCCCGACGTGCAGGACGGGCGCGACCGACACGGCGAACCGGCCGACTTCGATATCCCCCGGCGCCAGCGGATCCCCAGGCAGGTCGCACAGGAAGTCAGTGTCGTTCGTGAGCCCGTCGAAGCGCCGTCGCAGCTCGCCAGGCCCGAGAAGTCGGGTCGTGCGAGCGGGCTGGCACCCATACCGCAGGTAGAGTCGAAGCGGGACTAGGTCGATGCAGTGGTCCGGGTGCACGTGCGAGATCAGCACTCCGCCGAGTGTGGCCGGATCGCGGTAGCCCGACAGCGCCGCGAAGCTGCCCTGCCCGAGGTCGAGTAGGATCGCGGGCGACGCGGGATCGCCGGGTGCGCCCAGCTCGACGAGATACGACGACGATGCGCGGCCGGGCACTCTGCTCCATGCGGCGGCACAGCCCACGATGGTCAGGCTCAGCCTGTTGCCGTCACGCATCGGCCCCCTCCACGAGATCGTCCGGCCGGTGGTCGCCCGGTCGCGCGTCGCCAGGATCCCCCGCACCCACCAACGCCGACACCAGGTCGGCGGGCAGCTCGACAGCCACGCGATCGCCACCGCGCCGGAAGCTCAGCTCACGAAACCCCGCGCGCCCGATGGCCTGGTACACCTCCGGCAGGCCGAACAAGAACTGCTCGACCCGGTGGGCGTCGCTCCCTGTCACGACTCGCTCGCCGCCCAACTCTTGGAACCGTGCCACCACGGCGGGCGCGGGATATGGCTCTCCCGCCTCCTGGCGCAGCCCCGACCCGTTGACTTCCAGGGCTGTGCCAGTGTCGCGGAGCGCGACGAGTAGCCGATCGTAGATGTCGGCATGGGGCTCATACTCGAACGGGCCGAGGTACGGCTGGGTGTACCGCTTCACGAAGTCCACGTGTCCGATGGCGTCGAACAGGCCGCTGCGGATGGCGCCCTCGACCTCGTCGAAGTAGAACGCCGAGGCTTCGCGCAGCGTCTTGCCTGCGCACCAGGCTGCGGCGGCGCTCCGATCGCGGAAGGGTCCGCGGCGGGACATGTGCACGGACCCGATCACGTAGTCGTAGGCGTGGCTCGAAAGATAGACGGCGATCTCGTCTTCGACGGTGCGCTCGTAGCTGACCTCGAGGCCGAGCCGAATCGCGGGATTGCCCGCCCACTGCTCGGCAGCCTCGCGGACCATGCGGACGCGTCTGTCGTAGTCGGCGAAGCGGTAGGCGGGGTCACCTGCCACGAAGTCAACATGGTCGGTGATTGCCAGCTCAGCCACCCCCAACCCGCGCGCGAGTGCCGCGTACGCGTCGAGCGGGACGTCTGCGTCGGGCGAGAGGTCGGTGTGCAGGTGGGCGTCGAGGGGCAGGGCGAGCGGCATCGCGCGCAGGGTACCCGACAGGGCGTGCGAGTGTGAATCCGGCCGTGCGCTTTGGGACTCCAAGCGCGGTCGGAGCCGCCAGGGCCGGCACCTGCGCGCCGCCTCTAGAATTGGGCAGCATGCCGAATCGCACGTCGCCGACCGACCCCCTTCCGCTCGACCCCTCTCCCGCGACGGCCAACCCCTCCGACCAGCCCGTTCTAGTCACCGACCGGGGCCGCCCGCCCGCCGACGCCGCCCCTCCTGCTCACGAGATCCCGCGCTACGATGACCTCCGTTATCGTGACGTCTTCTGGGCGGCCCGCGACTACGAGGACCGCTGTGACCGCATGGCGATTCGCGCGCTGTTGCCGCCGGTGGGCGAGCGCCTCATCGAGGTGGGCGCCGGCTACGGGCGCCTCGCCGACGAGTACCGCGGCTACCGCGAGATCGTGCTGTTGGATGCCTCGGAGGCGCACGTCGAGGCGGCCCGATGGCAGTTCCAGGGCGACTCCCGGGTCCGGGTGGAGCAGGGCGACGCTTACGCGCTCCCATTCGCGGACGAGGCGTTCGACGCGGTCGTGTGTGTGCGCGTGGTCCATCACCTGGAACACCCGGCGGCCGTCTTCGCGGAGTTCGAGCGGGTCCTCCGGCCCGGCGGCGTGCTCGTCCTTGAGTTCGCCAACAAGCGCAACCTAAAGGCGATCCTGAACTACGCCGCCAGGCGCCAGTCGTGGTCGCCGTACACCACCGACCCGCACGAGTACCTGCCGCTCCATTTCGACCGCCATCCGTCCGAAGTACGGCGGTTGCTGCGTCGGGCTGGCTTGCGGGTCGAGGCCGCGCGGGCTGTGTCGCTCTTCCGGCTGCCGATGTTGCGGGATCGCGTGTCGGCTCGATGGTTGGCCGCCGCCGAGCGTCCGTTGCAAGCGCCGCTCAGCTCGGTTGCGCCGGGCCCGAGCTTGTACCTGCGTGCGCGCAAGGTCGGATAGGTGACCAGCCATCCGAGGGGCGGCAATCCGGATGCACCCACGCGTGCGACCCCTCGCCCAAGGTTCGCCCAGCGCATGGGCTAAGAGACGGCGGCACATGCGACGCTCGATGGGAAGACCAGTCTCCTAGCCGCCCTCGAGGCCCGATGTGTGCCCGAAGCCACCGCCGGCGCCGCCTCGTCCTGATAGGGGCGCGGTTCAGATCACCCCGAGCTGCCGGCCTACCGTTGCAAACCCGTCCAGGCATTGCTGCAGCTCGTCGCGCGAGTGCTCGCTCGTCACGATCGTGCGGATGCGCGCCTTGTCGAGCGCGACGGTGGGGTATACCACCGCCTGCGCGAAGATGCCGAGGTCAAGCAGCCGGTCGCTCATGTGGCCTGCCTTCTGTGAGTCGCGCACGATCACCGGCGTGATCGGTGTCTCGCTCACGCCCGTGTCGAAGCCGAGCGCCTGCAAGCCGGCTTTGAAGAAGCGCGTGTTGTCCCAAAGCCGCTCGACCCGCTCCGGCTCCTGCTCGAGGACGTCGATCGCGGCCAGGCAAGCCGCGACCACGGCCGGCGGATGCGACGTCGAGAACAGGAACGGCCGCGAGCGCTGGACCAGGTAGTCGCGCAGGTGCTGTCGCCCGGCGACGTAGCCGCCGAGGACCCCCACCGCCTTCGACAACGTGCCTACTTGGATGTCCACCCGGCCATGCAGGTCGAAGTGATCGACCGTGCCCCGGCCGTTGCGCCCGAGTACCCCCGACGCGTGCGCGTCGTCGACCATGACGCCTGCGCCGTACCGCTCGGCCACCTCGCAGATCCCCGGGAGCGGCGCAATGTCCCCGTCCATCGAAAAGACACCGTCGGTGATGACGAGAATGTGCTCGTAGGCGCCGTCGGGGCCACCTTTCGCGCGCGCCTCCCTCAGCACCGTCTCCAGCCCATCGACGTCGCGGTGCGGGAACACGGCGCGTGAGGCCTTCGACAGACGCACCCCGTCGATGATCGAGGCGTGATTGAGCTCGTCGCTGACGACCAGGTCTCGCTCGCCCGTGATGGTCGGGATCACGCCGCTGTTGGCCATGAACCCGGACTGGAACGTGAGCACCGCCTCCGTGTGCTTGAATGCCGCGAGCCTGCGCTCCAGCTCTTCGTGCAGCTCCATGGTCCCTGCGATGGTCCGTACCGCGCCGCTGCCAACGCCTAGGTCCCGCACCGCGTCGAGCGCCGCACCGACCAGGTGGGGGTGGGTGGCGAGTCCCAGGTAGTTGTTCGACGACAAGCTGACAACCGCTCGTCCGTCCATCACGGTGCGCGCTGCCTGGGCGCCGGTCATCAGGCGGAGAGGCCGGTAAAGGTGCCTTGCGCGGAGGTCCGTAAGCTCGTCCTCGAGGTAGCCGAGCGGATCGGGTCGAGAGGTCGCCTCGGTGCTAGCCGGCATGTCCGGTCGTCGCGATCTCGCCGCCAGGCCCCCTGCACCTGCCATCGAGTTGGTCATGTCAGTCCTCCTGCGTAGCAGCACAACCTTGTCCATGCGCCCCGCCGCCACTAGGTCGAAGGCCTCGCGATATCGGGAGCGCGGCAGACGGTGCGTGATGATCGGAGAGAGGTCGAGCCCCTTCTTGAGCAGGGCGCGGGTCTGGTGCTGGGTCCGGAACCCGCCATTTGGTGACCCGTATCCGCGGCGCCTTGAAGACGATCCGGCCGAGCACGTCGACCGTTGCGGAGCGTGAGTGTGTTTCGAGCAGCGAGGCTCGCCAGCCGTTCGTCAAGGCGGCCAAACTCTGGTGCAGCGCCTGCTCCGAGCCTGACATCTCGGTCGGTGCCGCGGAGGCTGCCCACCTTGCTGGACCAGCACGTTGCCCGGGCCGGGTGTCGGGAGTGGCAGGTCCGAGAGATCGGCGCCGGACCCGGGGCGGGCTTGACGAGGTCGCGCAGGTGGGTCGGGATCGCCTGCTCCGACGGCGACCCGGACGTGGTCCGCTGCGACTGGACCATGCGACCTGTCGCCCCTTTCACGAAGGCGCCCCACTGCCCGATGTCATCGGGGAGCCCCGAGGATCGCAGCCGCAGGAGAGCCCTGCGGGAACGTTTCGTCAGATGCGACCACCGGATTGTCTAGGCGCCCGATCCCTGACACTTCGATGCTCGCGACGTCCCCTGGGACGAGGAACACGGGTGGGTCGCGGAAGACCCCTACACCCGATGGTGTCCCGGTCAGGATGACGTCGCCGGGCTCGAGCGTTATGACCTGACTTATGAAGGCGATCAGTTGCGGCACGCTGAAGATCATGGTGCGCGGGCTCCCGTCCTGCATCTGGAGCGGCGCACTGCCCGCCGTGGCGCGCCAGGAGCGGATTGCCACTGTGGCGATGTCGGGGAACTCGTCGGGCGTCACAAGTGCAGGACCCATCGGAAGGAACGTATCTGAGGACTTGGCGCGCGCCCACTGGCCGTCGCCGCGCTCACCGAGCCCCAGGGCAGACTTTTGCCCCTGCAGGTCGCGTGCCGTGAGGCCATTCACGGCGGTCCAGCCCGCCACGTGCGCGAGCGCAAGCGTCTCGGGCACGCGTCGCGCGCGAGCACCGACCACCACAGCGAGCTCGGCCTCGAGGTCGAGAGCGTGGGTGACGTCGGGGCGGATCACGGGCTCGCCGTCGCCCACGACGGCGTTTGCCCACTTCGCGAACAGCAGGGGCCGGTCCGGGATCGGGATCGACTGCTCTTCGACGTGCTCGCGGTGGTTGTGGCCGACGCCGACGATCTTGCCCGGCCGGTGGACCGGCGCTAGCAGCCGCACGCTCGCTGCCGGGAGCAGGAGTGCAGAGGGGTCAGGGAGGCGCCCTAGGCCGGCCCGGGCGGCAGCCAGGAGAGGGTCGGCCGCGAGGTACGCCGCTAGGTCCGCGTCGTCCAGTGCACGCGCCCGGTCTTCGTCCTCACCCACCACGGGGAGCGCCGAGAGCGGTAGGATCGAGCCACCGCGCCCGTCCGTCCCCGCGCCGAACTGCAAGCCCAGGCGTGCGCGGACCGGCCCGTCGAGGCCTGGAACCGCGGTTCGTGCGGCGGGGTCAACGTGTCGGTAACGGACGAAGCGCATGTCTCCGACCTCTCGGGACGAGAACCTACCGGCCCTTTGGCGATCCGTGCATCACGCCCGACGTGGCGTCGCGCCCGTACCGATGAGCGCGAGGACCAGGAAGGCGTACACGAGGAACCGGCGCACGCCCCCGGGGATATCTCGGAACGTCGAGGTCATCACGCCGATTGTGCCATGGTTGTGAACGATGGCCCGCCACCTGCCCACGTGTTCGACATGGCACCATCCGGCCTTATGACGATCAACACCCCGGCCTGGGTCCGCGACGCGGTCTTCTACGAGGTCTTCCCGGACCGTTTCGCGTCAAGCGACCGTGTGGTGAAGCCCGGGCCGATCGAGCCCTGGCTGGCGCTGCCCACCGCCCACGGCTTCAAGGGCGGCGACCTGCTCGGGATCGCCGAGCATCTCGACGACCTGCAGGATCTTGGGATCACCGCCCTCTACCTCACGCCAATCTTCCAGTCGGCCTCGAACCACCGGTACCACGCCTACGACTACCTGGCAGTCGACCCGCTCCTCGGTGGGACGCCCGCCTTCCGTGAGCTCCTCGACGCCTGTCACGCGAGAGGGATGCGCGTCGTCCTTGACGGTGTCTTCAACCACGCCGGGAGGGGATTCTGGGCGTTCCACCACGTCCTCGAGAACGGGGCGGCGTCCCCATACCGCCGCTGGTTCGTGTTCGACCAGACGGCGCTCGACGCCGGGCGGCAGGTGCGGGCGTATCCGACGCCCGACGAGTGGCGCGCGCTCGATGCAGGCGGGTCGAAGCGGGCGCCCCGGGCGGGCGAAGTATCCCTCCACCAGCTCGGCTACCGGGCCTGGTGGGACGACCCCGCGCTGCCCAAATGGAACGTCGCCGAACCCGCGGCACGGGAGTACCTGATGGGTGTCGCGGAGCATTGGGTCCACTTCGGCATCGACGGCTGGCGGCTGGACACCCCGGCCGAGATCGAGGACCCGACGTTCTGGCCCGAGTTCCGCCGCCGTGTCAGGGCGATCAATCCCGACGCCTACATCGTCGGGGAAATCTGGCAGGAAGCGCCCGAGTGGCTAACCGGCGAGCGGTTCGACGCTCTCATGAACTACCCGCTGCTCGAGGCGGTGCTTGGGTTCGCCGCCGGGCCCCGGCTCGACATGGTGACCGTCCGGGCGCAGCCCGAGCTGGGCCGCACGGTCATGCCGCTGGACGCCGGTGGGTTCGCGGCATGCCTGCGCCACCTGCTGGCTGCGTACGACCCGGACGTAGTCTCCGTACAACTCAACCTGCTAGACAGTCACGACACGCCCCGTTTTATCACCATGGCGGGTGGCGACCGCGATGCGCTCAGGCTCGCGGTCCTGCTGCTGATGACCCTGCCCGGCGCGCCGTGCGTCTACTACGGCGACGAGATTGGCGTCGAGGGGGCGGCCGATCCCGACTGCCGACGGGCGTATCCGTGGGATCGGTCAGCCTGGGACCGCGACCTCCGTGCGTTCGTCCGCAGCGCCATCCGGTTGCGAAGTGCCCATCCAGCGCTGCGATCGGCGGGTTCGGTCGAGACGCTCGTGGCGAGAGGGATGACGCACGTGCAGTTGCGCCGGGGAGCGGGCGAGCTGCTCATCGTCGCCCTCAACGCCGGTGAGATCGCCGACGTGGTCGACGTGGAGGTCCCGAACGTAGAAGGCATGGTGCTCTGGGAGGTGCCGCTGCCGGGCTGGGAGGCGGGCCACGACGCCGAACCTGTCGCGGTGCGGGACGGCCATCTGACCCTGGCGGTGGATGGCCGCCGGGGACGCGTCCTCCGTGGCGCTACCTGATCGGCGGAGCGGCGTCCCGCAATCGCCACCGGGCGAGCAGGCGAGGGCGCCGCCCATCTAGGCGTGCCTATACTCGGGCAAAGTGGCAGACTTCCCGTTCACGTTCACGAGCGCCGCCATCGCCTCGCAGCTGGCTCGCGTGGTCGACCGCGACGGCAAGATCCCGCGCGCCTTCGCCGACCTCGGTGCCGTCGCCGACCGTGACGTGGTGCTGCTGCGGGCGGACGGCGAAATTCGGGCATCGCAACTGCGGGCCGTGGGCGCTCATGTGACCCAGTCGGCGGACGACGGCCACGAGCTGCGACCGGCGTGCGCGGATGTCGTGATCCGATGCTGGGGCGAGGCGGGCGCGGTGGCCGTGCCCGTTCCCGCCAGCCTGGTCGCCGCGGAACGGCTGCTTCGCCCCGGTGGGCGCCTGTTGGTCGTCGCGGACTATGGCCGCGACGACGTGGCCCGTCTGCGCCCGGAGGGCGAGACGCCCGAGATCTATCGTGCGCTGCGCGCACGCGACGCGGCTTTCTCTAGGCTGGGTTTCAAGCTCCACGTGATCCACGGGTGGTGGACGTTCGACTCGCTCGACGAGGCGGCCGAGTTCCTCGCGAAGGCGTTCGGTGAGCGAGGTGCCCAGGTGGCAGGCGGCATGCGGCGACCGCGTCTGTCGCACAAGGTCGTCGTCTACCATCGAGGGCCCGCGCCCGAAGTTGGCCGACGGGAACGGGGCCCCGGCACGGTGGCCACCGTGGCCGTGCCGATCGCTTCGACGGCTGCCCGGGGCCAGAGCGTCCGGCGATGACCCCGCCGACCCGCGTCCGCCGGGATGCGCGGGGGCCGGTCGCGAGGGGTCCCCGGTGGCCGCGGATCCAGCTGGGCACGACCAGGACGCTCTTCCTCGTCGCCTTTCTCGGGGCTGCGATCTTCCTTGCATGGGGGATTCTGGACCAGGGCCGCAATCAGGTCGCGATCCTTGTCGCCGGCCTCCTGATCATGACACTCACGTTTGCGTCGCTTGCGGTTGGGGGTGCCATGACCGCATACCGCGCGGGCAGTCAAGGACGCGGGGCAAGGGCGTTCTGGGCCGCACTGCTGGGGGGCATGGCGGCACTCGCCGCGTGGGGGTGCCTCGCCGCTGCCGCCGTCCTCGCGCTCCTCTACACGTAACGGTGCTCTGGCTTGTGACCCCGCGCATCGGGGCGATGCACCGAGCGCACATGTCCCGCGCTTCGCCCACGACCTCACCGCGCTCGCGGTGCTTACGGAGGTGGTCGGCATGGCTGGATCAGTCGCGCCCGGGGGGCGATGCTCGATGTACACTCGCGGGCCGGGGGCCCCATCGTCTAGAGGCCCAGGACGCCGCCCTTTCAAGGCGGAGATCAGGGGTTCGAATCCCCTTGGGGCCACTCCCGCTGTCTTTCTTCGAAGAACGGTCGCGCTGGCGGCTGCCAGTCGATCCCGGCCACCTGCCGATCGCGCACCACGATGCGGTCGATGACCATGCGGCACAGCTCCTCGCGCCGAGCCGGAGAGGCCTTGGCGATCGCCTCGGGCAGGCCTAGCACGCGCGCCCGGTAGGCGTCGAAGGCCGTGATCCGGTCGCCGTCAGGCAGCTCGGCGAGGGCGACGCGGGTCGCATCGCGCTCGGCCTGGTAGGCGGCGTCGGAGAGATCGCCCCACGCGTGCTGCTTCTGCAGCTGCTCGAGGCGGGTGAGCAGGCGCGCCCGTTGGCGTCCCGCCCGGGCGACTTCGGGAGTTTCGAGGCGCTGCCGCAGCTCGGCTCGGGCCGCCTCGACGACCGATGCCGGCAGCATCCCGTGTGCGATCGCGGCGAGGATCTGCGCTTCGACGGTGTCGGCCGGGCAGCGCCTCGCGTGGCACCCCAGGGTGGGGCAGCGGTAGTAGCGAATCTCGGTCCCCCGCTGGACATGGGCCTCCCCGCGCATGCGGGTGCCACATGAGCAGTACAGGAGCCCCCGCAGCGCGTAGGCACGGAAAGGTCGCGGCTTGTTGCCGACGTACGTGCGCCCTCTGATCGCGGCCATTGCGCGGCTCGGGTTCCACCGATCGACGCAACACCGTGATAGGTGCAGTGTCGATCGGGAGGTGGACCCATGGCGCACTGGGCCAGGCCAGCGTTGACGGCCGAGCAGAAGCGGGAGATGTGGTCCCGCTGG
>JBKQRF010000160.1:0-2968 GCA_052144055.1 Candidatus Limnocylindrales bacterium | reverse complement strand
CTTCCTGCGCCAGTGGCTCGACGAGGTGGCCAAGCCGACACTGCGCTACTCGACCTACTCGACCTACGACGACATCGTCTCGCTCCATCTCATCCCCGGGTTGGGCCGCATCCCGGTGGCCAGGCTCACCCCCATGGATGTGCAGACGTTCCTCGACGCCAAGCTCGCCTCGGGGCTCTCCCCGAAGCGGGTCATGCATATCCGTGCCGTGCTGCGGCGAGCCCTCGTGACCGCCGAGCGCTGGGGCCTCGCCTCGCGCAACGTGGCCCGGCTGGTCGATCCGCCACGCGTGCCACACCACGAGATCCGGCCCCTCACCCCCGAGCAGGCCCACCACCTGCTCGACGCCGCGACCGGCGACCGGCTCGAGGCGCTGTATGTCACGGCACTCGCCACCGGGATGCGCCAGGGGGAGCTGCTCGGGCTGCGCTGGGAGGACGTCGACCTGGAGACCCGCCGACTCCATGTGCGGCATGCCCTCGCGCGGGTGCAGGGCAAGCTGGTATTGCTGGAGCCCAAGACCGAACGCAGTCGCCGGACACTCGTTCTGCCCGAGGTCGCCCTCACGGCCTTGCGTGCACATCGGACCCGCCAGCGCATGGAGCGCCTGGCGGCTGGGACCCGCTGGCAGGAGACGGGCTACGTCTTCACCACGAGCCTCGGATCAGCGCTCGACGCCGCCACCGTGACCCGCGCCTTCGGGCGTGCGCTCGTGAGAGCCGGGCTGCCGCACAGCCGGTTCCACGACCTGCGCCACACCGCCGCGACCTTCCTGCTGGCGCAGGGCTTTACCCTCGAGGACGTCAAGAACCTGCTCGGCCACAGCTCCATCACACTGACCTCGAACACCTACGGGCACGTTCTGGAGCAGCGCCAGCAGCAAGTGGCCGCCGGTATGGACGCGATCCTCGGACGCTAACCGCGGCGCGAGTCCGGGTGGATACGCCCACTTGCCGGCAGAATCCCCAGACGTTGTCCCGGGCGGGCGGAAGCCATCAAGGGATCTTGAGTAGCATCAACAAGGGTTTCGGCCGGCCGGTTATGTCCATTTAGCTTGACGCAACCAGCGTTTGTGTATATCTTAATGGACATGAGCAAGCAGTCCCTTCCCGTCTTTCCGCGACACCGGCGTGCGGCAGAGGCGATGGGTGAACGCATTCGCCTCGCTCGCGTGCGACGGCGGATGCGCGAGGCCGAGCTGGCCGAACGGGCTGGCGTGTCGCGCATGACTATCTACAAGCTCGAACACGGCGAGCTCTCTGTTGGACTCGGCGTTCTGGTTCGAGTGCTCGGCGTGCTCGGCTTAGATGCAGACCTCGACTTGATCGCACGCGACGATGAGCTTGGGCGCCGCCTGCAGGACGCGGCCCTGCGCCGGCCGAGCCGCTCGATCCGATGACCGGAGAGCTGTCGGACCACGTAGAGGTCTACCTCGACGCTGCCGATCTCGGCCCATGCCGCCGAGTTGGCGTGTTGCGCCGCACTGGCCCAGGCGACACGCCGATCGCATTCGCGTACGACAAGACTTGGCTCGACGACGAGGCGTTCTTTGTGCTGGATCCTTCGCACTATCCGTTCGGAGGCGATCAGTATCCACGCGAGGGCGCCCTAGCCGGCGTCTTCACTGACACCTCGCCTGATCGTTGGGGACGAATTCTGTTGGAACGGCGCGAGGCAGAGCGAGCGCACGCGGAAGGGCGACGCGCACACCAAATGGGCGAGTGGGAGTTCCTCCTTGGGGTGAACGATGCGCTGCGCATGGGCGCCATTCGGTTCGCCTCCCCCGGCGGTCGACCGTTCCTCGATGACGATCCGCTCGCCATCCCGCCGACCGCCGAGCTTCGGGAACTCGAGCAGGCCGCGCGAGAGATCGAGCACCCGTCGCGCCGCGGTCCAGAGCCGGCGATGCACCTCGCCATCACGCATCTGCTGGCACCGGGGAGCCCACTGGGCGGCGCACGGCCCAAGACCAGCTTCCACCTCGATGACGGGGCACTGTGGATGGCGAAATTCCCGTCACACAACGATCGACGCGACATGGGGGCCTGGGAGTTCGTGCTCAACGAGCTGGCTCGGCGCGCTGGTATCCGGGTCCCCGAGAGCAGACTCATGGTGTTCGCGGGCCCCTATCACACCTTCGTCGCGCGGCGGTTCGACCGACAGGGGATTGGTCGACGCTTGTTTGGCTCGGCGATGACCCTCGTCGGCAAGCGCGACCGCGAGGCCTCGAGCTACATCGAGATCGCCGAGGCGATCGAACACAATGTTGCGCCCGCGGCGATCGACACGGACCTGAAGGAGCTCTTCCGGAGGCTCGTGTTCAACATCATCACGGGGCACCGCGACGATCATCTCCGCAACCACGGTTTCCTGCGCTTCCCCGCAGGGTGGCGGCTGGCCCCAGCGTTCGACCTCAACCCGATGCCCGACATGCGCGAGCATGAACTGGCTGTTGGCCTCGAGACGCACGCGCCCGTGGTTGACGTTGCATTGACGGAAACTGCGCCGTTCTGTCGGCTGTCACCCGGAGAGGCGCACGAGCTCGTAGCCGACGTCGAAGCGGCCGTCTCTGCATGGCGGCAGGTGGCCGTCGATACAGGTCTGCCCGATCACGAGATCGACGCGATGGCCAGCGTATTTCCCGCTTAGGCCGAGGTGAACAGCGAGTCGAACAGCGGCATCGGACTACGAGCAGCGCGGTCGAACGCGGAGCCCCGCCCATCCACAGGATCGCACCCAATCCACGCCGTGCGTTCGAAGTGGCTGTCTCCGGGGCTGTCAATCGGACTTCAGCCCCGCCGTCGACGCCCCGCGGAGCCCACGTCCACGCGTGGAATCGTGGTGAGCCGGGTGGGATTCGAACCCACGACACGAGGGTTAAAAGTCTTCGCGGGCGTCGTTCACCTAGTCGCTTGGAGCCACATCAGGCCCACCCGGCGCGCGGTGCTCGTGCATGGAATCTACTAAG